>JAFGGF010000081.1 GCA_016930735.1 Prolixibacteraceae bacterium | reverse complement strand
AATGTTATCGGTACAACACAGGATAATAATTACACAGCATATTTCGGGCTCCTTGCTCCAATTGCCATGTATATTACTGATGTTGAAGTATTGAGTAAACCAAACTCCAGGTTGATGCAAAATTATCCTAATCCTTACAGGAAATACACAACTATCCCGTTTGAACTGATTAAACAGGAGAAAATTATCCTGATAGTAACTGATATTATGGGGAGGCCGGTTAAAACATTACTTAACCAGGTAATGCCACCCGGAACCCACAATATCGGCTTTAATGCAGATTACCTGACACCTGGTTTTTATTTATACCAGTTGAAAATAGACGGGCAGATTCTGGTTAAAACCATGGCTGTCTCGAAATAAAACAACAAAAAGGATATGTGAAAGCCGGAAAATAATCCGGCTTTCTTATTACGAAAACAAATATTATTTACTTTTAATAAAAATTCCAAATTATAACAACATGGATGGAAAAACGAAAGCAATTGTAGCTCATATTTTTTTTGTGGGGTGGATTATAGCATTTGTCCTGAATTTAAATGATAAAGAAGAATTTACCAGTTTCTTTATCAGGCAAACATTATTATTGCATGTTATGGTTCTGATAGGATGGATTCCGTTTTTTGGATGGTTTTTCTGGATAGCAGGAATTATCCTTTTGGTTATCAGCCTTGTTTCTGCAATCAATGAAGAGAAAAAGGAAATCCCGTTTGTTGGTTCTTATTTTCAGGATTGGTTTAAGTCTTTTTAAATTATTAATTTCAGGAACCATATATCCCATATGTTTTTATATGAATAAATAATTATTTTCTTTGTGGCTCGTTTTTTGAACAAAACAAGCCATGATAAATAAAAAATACTTTTTCCTGTTCTTATCCCTTTTAGTCACTATCAGTTCAACCGGTAAAAAAAAGCCGGAACTTTTATCAACCGAAGAATTAAAAAATCAAAACATATTCACCTCGTTTGAAGAAGCCCTTGTTTATAAAAGAAAAGCATACCGTCTGAACCTGGAAAGGCAAAAACTTACTGAACTTCCTAAAAAAATAGAGAAACTGGACCGCCTGCAGGAATTATCAATAAGCTATAATCAATTTAAAACACTGGATTCAAGGTTGTTTGAGTTAACCAATCTTCAGGTACTCAAAATTGCAGGAAACGGATTAACTGAAATACCTGAAGGAATCGGAAAACTTACAGAACTAACAGAACTTCACCTTATAAATAATAATCTTACTACCCTCCCCTCTTCTATTGGCAATTGTACCAAGCTGAAAATTATTACCTTAGGAGAAAATCAATTGACATCTCTTCCCGAAAGTATCGGAAAGCTTGTTAACCTGGAAAAACTGGACCTTTTTGCCAGCAGGCTTACAGAATTGCCCGAGAGTTTCGGAAACCTGAAAAAATTAAAAGAACTTGACCTTGACAGAAACTTTTTAACAGCACTTCCTGAAAGTTTTGGGAATCTTAAAAACCTGCAAATACTTAAACTGGAGGGGAATATGTTAAAATCGTTACCCGAAAGTTTTTCAAACTTAACTTTGCTGGCAGAATTAAAAATTATGCAAAACCAGCTCACCCAACTTCCAAAGAATTTCGGCAATCTGAATCTTATTACAGAACTATGGCTTGACCATAATTCACTGATTCAGCTTCCGGAATCAATAGGGAATATGAGCCGGTTGAAAATTCTCGATGTATCAAAAAACAAACTGGTAGAATTACCTGCAACAATCAGCCAACTGTCGAATCTTGAAATTTTAAATTGCCGTGAAAACAAGATTCAAAAAATTGAAGGTAATGTTATAAACCTTCCCGGTTTAAAAAAGATTGATTTAAGCATTAATAAAATCAAATTATTTAATCCTGAGACAAACAAACTCGGGAACCTGGAAACAATGGAACTCGATATGAATGAGATCAGGGAGATCACATTCGATTTTAAACCGTTGACAAAACTGATAACTTTAAATCTGTCCGGAAATCAAATTTCCGATTTGCCCATTTCAGTTTATAATGCTGCAGCTTTGGAAAATTTAAGGTTAAACGAAAATAACCTTGAAACGATGAGTAAAGAAATTCAAAGGCTGAGCAAACTTAAAGTCCTTGACCTCAGTTCAAATAAATTTTTACTTGTACCCTTATCAATAGGCGAAATAAAAACACTTGAGGAAATTAACCTCTCAGGGAATCCGTTTTATAAATGGCATTTGAAACAAATCAGAGATAAAATTAAGGTTGAAAAATTGATCCTTTAGAAGAAAACAGGGGAAATCTTTAAAATCCTGTTGATTCCACCACACTGATTTTTCAGTATTTCCCCAATAATTCATCTTAACTGAAAGGCTTAAATATTATTATTTTTTGCTTCTTCTTTATTCTTGCTTTACGAAAAATAATTTCCCGAAAGAATTTCATTTCAATTAAAACAGGAAGTACCCAAAATAACATATTTTTAATAATCTGTTTTTTCATTGTACCAGTTTATTTTCCGGGTGAAAAACATCGTTAATGCCAGTACGAAAAACAGTCCTATACTTCCAACCAGCAGGGCAAGCGATTCGAGCTGCATTAAAACAAAAATGAATCCGAATGCAAAGGTTAAGATCAGGGTTAACAAAATTGAGTTGCCCCATTTGTCCAGAAATGTTTTGGAATATGCCAGCACCATTAAAATTACAGCAACAGCAGAAATCAGGTAAGCATAGTTAAAACCTAATTGCTCTGAAATTGAAAGGAGCAGCAAATAAAAAATAAGTATTGCAAATCCTACCAGAATGTATTGAAAAGGATGGATTTTTTGTTTGGTAATAATTTCATTCAGGAAAAAGGAAAGGAAAACAAAAAGGATTACCAGGATACCATATTTAGCTGTTCTTGAATTTTTCTGGTAATGGTCTGCCATAGTAACCAACTGCACACCAAAATCAGATTGAGTAACATGATACTCATTATCTTTCCATTCCTGTGGATAATTGCGGTTAAAATTAAGAATCTTCCAACTGGCAGTAAAACCTTCGTTGCTGATATTGCGATCGGCTGGAAGAAAATTTCCGGTAAAACCCGGGTCATTCCAGGTTGAATGCAGGTTCACTTCTGTTGTTTTTCCCAGAGGAGCAAACTGCAATGATTCTGAGCCTTTCAAGTTCAATTCAAATTGAAATTCGGAAGGAAAATCCATAGCGCTCAGATCGGAAAGTGGAAGTGAAATCCCATTTGTTCCTATCAGGTTATTTTCCATGCCGGGAGAAAAAGTATAATTTCTTTCCTTCCATTTAAACGATACCTGGTTGTTAATTCCGCGAAGGTCGTTTATGGCAACCAGTATTTTTGCTTTTTCCCATAAAATATCTTCCGGATTAATTTTTAATGTTTCAAAATCAACGGTATTAAAACTGCCACCTATTTTAATAACCGACTCGTAAACTACAGCCTGATAAATGCTCCTTTTAAGTTTCTGCGGCTTAATTTCTCCATCGATTTTTAATGTTTCAGGTAAAAAATAACACTCCTTTATTTCCTCAATCTTTTTATTATTCATGTCGAAAGAGTGGCTCAGATAGGGAATCGAAAGCACCGGCCCCCGAATAATCTGCTCAAGCGACCATTTTCCCATAATCTCTTTCCGGGCAGATTCAGCTGTTTGGGTTCGTTCACTTATCAAACCTAAAATCATAAATTTAGGTATCAATAAAGCTATAGCAATAGCTCCTATTATAAAAACTTTGATTGTAATTTGCCAATTGATATTCTTTTGGCTTTCCTGAAAAATTTGTTTTGTTTCCATAAATTATAAATTCATTTTTACAAAGAACTTTGAATTTCAAAGTTTATAAAGAAAAAAATTAATTTTGTTTCAAAAATTCCTCCAATGCTTTCAGATGCTTGTCAAAGGCAGACCTGCCCTCTTCAGTGATTTTATAATTTGTATTGGGTTTCCGATCCCTGAAACTCTTTGATACTAAAATATATCCTGATTTCTCGAGTGATTTTAAATGGCTGGCCAGGTTTCCATCTGTAACCTCAAGAACTTCTTTTAAATGGTTAAAAGATGCCCTGGAGTTGACTGATAAAACAGACATAATTCCAAGCCTGATTTTATTTTCAAATGCTTTATCCAGATTTTGAATTATATTTTTCACACTCTCTGTTTTGTTATATGTTCATACCTGAAATACATTACGGTTCCGTATACAATATGAATTACACCAAAACCGACAGCCCAGGATAAAATTCCAATTTCCGGAAATACAGAGGAAAACAGTCCCAGCAATAACTGAATAACTCCCATAAAAAAGATTTCCTGCCTGGTGAATTTAGCCGCATTTATTAATGCAAGCCCGTAAAAAATCAAGGAAACCGGAAATATGTATTCATATAGTTCCCTGAAAAGAAAAACCAGTATCAATATACCGCCACTTACAAGCGGAATCATAAGATTCAAAAGTAATAACCTTGATCCGGTATTCCAGATTCGTTTACCTGCCTTCTTTGCTCTTTGATATGTCAGCCAGATTACGGTAATAAATGAAAGTAGCAGAATTGCCGCACCAATTGTAACCAGTTCAGGAATTTTGGTAACATCATAAATGAAGTTGAAAATATTGGGTGAAGGAATATAAATAATCCGATATGCCAGATATGCACCGATCAGTGCATAAATTCCAATCAGGATTCCGGATAATCCACTTAGAGACAGGAACCTGCTTGATTCTTCCATCATTTTACGAATTTCCTTTAATTCTGCCAGGTAATTTTCAGTTGTTTTCATTTTAAAAGTACTTTGAATTTCAAAGTAACGAAATATTATTCTTAGATCAAAATTATTTAATGGATTCTTTTAATCAGAATTCCTATTATTTAATAGATGATGTTGTAAATCGAAAGTATCTTTTGCTTACAAAAATTCAGACACGACATATTCCTCAAATATCCCCATTACTTCCTTCATATTTTTCCTGCCTAAACCAATACGGAAAAAATTACCTTTAAAATCATATACATTGGATGGAAGTATCATAATGCCTCTTTTTTCAACCAGATCTTTGGCAAACTCTTCAACAGAAATATTTGTTTTCATTTCAGGAAAACCAATTGATCCCGCTTTTGGCCTGATCCATTTAAAGAAATTTTTGTATTTACCGAAGAATGCATCTGCCGCCACCAAATTATCAGAAATGATTTGCAGGTTCCTTTTAAAAATAAAATCTTTATTCTGCAAAGCGATAATTGCCAGAATTTCACCGGGAGCATTGTTGCAAATGGTTGTATAATCTTTAAAACAAGCGATCTCTTCCATCAGCTTTTTATTCCTTGAAACAAGCCAGCCAATTCGCAATCCGGGTAAAGCAAAACTTTTCGAAAGTCCGAAAAGGGAAACAGCATTTTCATAAAGATCGGTAACAGAAGGTAAACGATCCTCCTCATCATATTCCAGAAAACGGTACATTTCATCCGAAAACAGGATGATATTTTTTTGACGGCATAAATAAATTATTTCCAGTTGATGCTGATGCGAAATCATAGCTCCAGTAGGATTATGCGGAAAATTTATTATTACCAGTTTTGTATTTCTCTCGATAAGCTGCTTTAAATCTTCCACATTAAAATCCCATGTTTCATTCAATTCAGGTTCCCATTTTGAAACTTCACAACCTAATGTTTCCGCAATCTGGTATAACGACTGGTAACCGGGAAAGGTACAAATAACATGATCACCCTTTTGCAGAATACAATTCATTGCGATAAAAATTGCTTCTTCCGGGACCATAACATTAACCTGTTCAGGCAGAACTGAATCATATAATCTGGCAATTTCCTCCCTTAAAAGCGGATGCCCTGCCGACTCAGTATATGATAGTTTCAGGTTATCCCAGAGTTTTCGGTTTTTTTTATCAGCCAGTTCAAGTAATTCATTTAATGAAAATGCCTCACAGTCGGAACAGCTTAACAGATAAGGACTTGAAAACTCATATCTGGCAAAATAACGTTCCAGTTCAAATGGTTTTATTTTCATTCGTTAAAATTGATTATTTACTATAGTAACTCATGTATATCACATGTCCCGATAGCTATCAGGATTAATCATAAATCTTTGTGATAATCGTGATTGGCATGCTTGTCTCATCTGAATAACTATTCAAGTTTAATCAGATAGTATTTTTTAAAATGCTGATCCCGTGTTTTCGGATTCAGGAATTTAAAGCTTTGCCCGGTAATATTCCTGTGGTTGAATTCTCCTTTAACCGTATATTCAGCATTCCAGATATTCAGAGCATTTAAACCTGCTTCATCAGTAAAAATCCACGAATTCCCCTGTTTTAAAACCTCCTTCATTTTTTCGTCATCTCTTATCCAGTATCCGTAATTATTTGAATTTGTAAACAAACTCCAGTAACGAAGTCGGTACGAATGAAGTATTTCATTTTTTTCAGCTTCAGCATTAAAAATTTCACATGCTTTAAATGTCGAGTAGTAATTAAACATCGATGGCATGATGCTGATGTTAAGGCTGATAAAAAACACAAATTGCGCTATCAGCAGGAACGTGAGTTGTTTTCTCAATCCTTTGGATTTAAGGAAGAAAAAAATAAATCCAACAGTAGAAATGAAAAACAATGTCCAGAACCAGGCTCGTTTTTCTGGGTAAAACCATAACATAAAAACAAGCACAAGCGGCCAAATCAGGATTGGAAAAATATGATTGACTATTGTAATAGTTTTTTTCAGTTTTATGAACCGATCACTTTCAAAGATCATTAATGTCCATTTTGAAGCAATAATCATCACAAGTGGCAACAAGGCTATCAGATAATGCGGATTTTTCTGTCGGGCAATAGTCAGCACGATAAAAAATAAAATAAATCCGCCTAAATTTATTGTTTCATCCGAGTCCTGTAACTTTTCTTTTTTAACCAGTTTCAGGATATATTTCCTTGTTTCAAGGAAAATTCCCGGATAAACAAACATGAACCATGGAGTGGTTAATAAAATCAGATTATGAAAATAATAGAAAACATCGGAGCTTGACGACCGGTATTCACCTGTGATACGCCCTACGTTATTGGTCCAGAAATAAAATTTAATTCCGCTGATGCCAAATTGATTGTATAAACCCATTAATGCAGGGGTAATTATGATAAGTATTAAAACAGCGGCAAGCAGCCACCTGACGTGGAATATTTCTTTGTATTTTTTTTGTAATAGCAGGTGGGTGCCAAGTCCAAAAACCGGGATTGCCAGGCCAATTGGCCCTTTTGTTAACATAGCTAAACCAATGGCTATAATCCCGATAAGGAACTGGTACCATTTTTTATCCCTTAAAAAAGCAGCCAACTGCCAAATGGCAAGGATCACAAAATTAACCAGTAAGGTGTCGGTGTGAATGTCGTTGTGGAAATAGAAATACCCAAGTGAAGTTGCCCATAAAAATGCAGCCAGTCCCCCAACTTTTTTAGTATATAAAAACGCGCCTAATTTATAGGTTGAATAAATCCCGATAAGGGAAAATAATAATACCGGAATTTTAAATGCAAATTGTGAAACTCCGAACAACGAATAGGAAAGTGCCCCAATCCAGAATAGTAACGGGGGTTTCTGATCATAAGGTTCATGGGCAATGGTTAGGTTAATCCAATCGTGATTATCAATGATTTCACGCCCCACCTGGGCATATTTACTGGCATTTACAATTAACAGGTCATATAATCCTGAAAAATTAATCACCAGGTAAATAAATAGCATAATTAAAATTAGTCCTTTTGTTAATCGGAACTGATTGCTATCGACGTTTAATCCCTTCATCGTATATTTTATAATTAAATTCAAAAATAACTTTTATTTAATGATTGAAACATTTTCAAACCTCTTTCCCCTCCCGGAATTTTAAAAACAAATTAAAAAAGGTTAAAACAACTGTTATAAGTCAACATAATAAATTACATATTCACTAAATTTGTGTAAACAATTTATTAAGCAGAAAAGAAAAGCCATGTTAAAAAAGTTCGGAATTACAGGATTTGAAAAAGCAGTATTTGCAGCTATCCTGTTACTACTTATTACCGTTACCTACATGTTTTATAATTATCCTGAACAATTATGGTTAGCCGTGCAGGAAGATGCAATATTTGAGAATCTGACTGTTTCATTTTTAGGTATTTGCCTGGTAATTTGTATTTACAATGCCAGGAAGTTGTTTTTGAAAAAAAAATATGCCGGTTTTACAACGTATGTTTTTATATCTCTTGCGTTATTTTTTGTAATTGGAGAAGAACTTTCATGGGGGCAGAGAATTTTTAATATTCAGTCGGGAGAATATTTTATAAATAATAATACTCAAGCAGAAACCAACCTGCACAACCTTCAGTTAGGCAATGTGAAAATTAACAAACTCATTTTTACACAGATTGCTGCAGTTCTGGTGGCAGTGTATTTTCTGTTTTCAAGAATTATTTGCAGCAAAATAAAAATATTCAACAGATTATGGGATAAATTTTGTATACCTCTACCTAAGATACATCACACTATCTTTTTCTATTTTGCATTTATTGTGGTTTATGCATTTAATTATAAAAGAAACAGTGAAGTGATGGAACTTATTTTCCCGATGATTTTTATGTTGATTTTCCTTTTCCCGTATAAACCAAAAGAAAAAGCCAGCGTTAAGCCGGCTTTCATCTAATTTATTATTTATCAGTATAAAATACCTTACCAAAAAACTCTTTCATTAAAGATGCATAAGGAACTCCGTATTTTTCAAAAGTAGCTTTTGTCCGGGAATCCGGTTTCCAGTCGAAAAAGGCATGACCAGCTCCTTCAACCTGCAGGTACACAGCTTTCTGACCGGCAGCCTCCAAAGCATCGGCATAGGTGCGAACCATCTCGTCACGGATTAATAAGTCATTTGTTCCACGGGTTAAAAACTGAGGAACAGCACGCTCTTTTACATCCGGAATAAAATTAATCGGTGAAACAGCATCTTTCCATGTTTGATCAGCTTCGGGACTATCTGAGTAATGATTCAAATCAGCAAAAACACCATAACTGGGCGCAGCTGCTTTTATTGCTTTTGTTAGATCTTTACTTACCTGTTTTACCGATTTCCCCTCCGGGATATAAGATGGCATAAATTCAAAAACTCCTTTTTTAACACCAAAACCTTCATCTCCGATTTGTTTTGTCATATTAGCTGCTGCTGCCGATAAATGCCCCCCGGCACTATCGCCTGTAACAGCTATTTTAGTCGGATCGCCACCATATTCTTTGGCATGTTCCTGGATATGAGCAAGAGCTCCGTAAACATCTCCAATCAGGTCGGCCATGGTATTGCCCGTTTCATCGCCATCCAGTTTTGCAGTCCATCTGTAGTCTATACTAAAAACTACATATTCACAGCTGCGGACAAGTTCTCGGGCTAATCCACGCATAATATCTTCCGTGTTTGTAGCCCAACCACCCCCATGAATGATAACAATGCAAGGCAGGTTTTTGGCCCCATCCGGTTTGTACACATCATATTTCAGGGTTTTAACTCCCGGTTTCGCATAAACAACATCCTGGATTACAGTGAATCCTTCCAGTTTTTCCTTTTCTATAAATGAGGCTCCAACACTTTTATCCTGATCAACCACAACTTTAAAAGTTGGAGTCATTGATTCATAATACATTGCTCCCCAACGTCCAGGAGCTGAATAATATCCACCATCAAAAGCAAATCCAGAATCAGGTGTTGCTGTAATTGTAATTACGGTCCCTTTAGGAAATTTTCCATCATCAGGAAGAGCAGGGTCAAGCTTTATCGATCCATGTTCAGGTTGATCTATTTTTATTGTAAACAATTCCTCCTGCATGTTTTTCTTTGCTTCTGTTTTATTGCTTAAAAGAAAGAACGATAGCAAGATAACTGAACTTAAGAAATATTTTCTCATTT
>JAFGGF010000428.1 GCA_016930735.1 Prolixibacteraceae bacterium | reverse complement strand
CATACTGATTTTCAAGTACTACTTCATAAATCCCGGTTTGATCAAATTCTTCATTGCCAACATAAAATACTTCTCCTTCACAAATGGATTCAGTTATTTCAGATTCATTGGTTGGATTAACTGCTAAATCAAGATGGATTACAGAATCGCAACCCCATTTGGAAGTAAGGGTCATTTCATAAATTCCGGTGTTATAAAATGCTTCCCCGCCAACAACAATACTGTCTCCCCGGCAAATATTTTCTGTCAGAAATACCTCTTTGGTGTCGTTGATACGGAGATCAAGCACAACAACGGAATCGCAACCATACTGATTTTGAAAAGTATGAGTATATATTCCCTCAGAATTGTAAATTTCACCACCGAATTCATATGACTCACCCGGACAGATTGATTCAGAAACAAAAATGTTATTCTCCGGGAACACTGTAAGATGAAAAACAACAATTGAATCACAACCAAACTGGTCAGAAAATACCAAATTGTAAATACCTCCTTCATTTAATACAAACGATCCAACCTGAATTTCATTTCCTTCGCATATTTGAGCATATTCATGTAAAACCTGTGTTTCTCTGACTTCCAAATCCAGAATAACGGTTGAGTCGCATCCATGCCGGTTAACAAAAACTTCGTTGTAAACACCTGTTTCAGCATAAAACCGGCCACCTAACTGAAAAGAATCCCCCTCACAAATCGTTTCATTTAAAAAGGTATATTCATTTTCAAGGACGGTCAGGTTTAAAACAATTACTGAATCACAACCATCTGTATTGGTATAGGTAAACTCATATTCACCTTGTGTATCATAAATGTTTCCCTGAAATAAAATGCTTTCACCTTCACAAATAGTTTCATTAAAGACTTCCCTGCTACCCGGACAATAATTGAATCTCGGAGTTCCGAAAACATACGTATTATCGCCCTCATCTTCTTCATCAACAGCATCCTGATAATCTACAATGTAACCAAAATAATAAGAGCCGGCATCCAGTCCAGGGAAAAATGAAGCATCAATGGTTTCTGATTCGACGCTGGACTGACCTGAGTTCAGAATACCAACAAAGTCGGTACCAATCCTGTAATCTGAAGTAGTGATTACAGCATCGGAAGATAAATAATAACCAACCCTGCAGGCATCCGATGCCTTGTCTCCATCATTATTCACAACCAGTTCAACATTAATTAAATTTCCATTGATTTCAAGATTATTTTCACCTCCAATGTATGTAAGGTTTGGCAGGATATTTAATGTAACCTGAAGCCCGGTATTTATATAACTGTTATCATTTTCATTTGATTCTGCAACAGTTCCGAGGTAATCAATGATATATCCCAGATAATAATTACCATTGGGTATGCCTGGTATTGTTGAAACATCAATTGCGAGGTCGGCATAAACTGACGATCCTGCATTTAATGAAGATTTAAAGTCTGTCCCAATCAGATAATCGCCGGTAGTTATCGATGTATTTAATGAAAGGTAGTACCCGATTGTAAAGGAACCTGCATTTGCATCTCCCTGGTTTCTAACCTGAAGGCCTATTTCAATGTTTGTCCCGTTCACTGCGAAACCGTTTTCAGAAGGATTATATGTAAGGTTTGGTGTTGGCTGGTTGGCATTGTTAATCGTAAAACTTACTGTCGAACCACTTAAATTAATATCCAGAACTTCAATATCAGTATCTTCCGATGTATATGTTCTTGCATTCGGATCGGTATTGTCAGTAAATTCGGTGTTGTGTGTTGAACCCGGAAAAACATCTCCACTATCACCATCATCTGAACCTGAGTCCAGTTCTTCCAATCCATCTGCTTCCTCCAGGTCAACCAGTTTCCGGGTTTCATCATCATTGTCGCCATGATCCAATCTACTCGTATTAATATGATAAATCGCCAGGCCGGAACCGGGGAGATAGGCATTATATCCTGTTTTATAGGTATTTTCAAGCAGGAAATATTCATTGGAATTCTGTGTCCTTATTTTATAACATTCGGTAGAAGTTGCTGCAGGCTGTAGGCTATAAGTTTTCTCATAAGTTGCGGTGATCGGGTAAGGAATAACAGTAGGATTTATCCATCCAAGTTTTTCACGACACCATGCCGACATCATTGCAGGGGTTTTTTCATCATTTAACCATGGACCTCCCGACATCAGGCACCAATCGCCTAAACCACTTGATGAATAGTCGGTATCATACAAATCAGGTAATCCAAGTGCATGCCCGAATTCATGGCAAAATACACCAATGCCAACCATTCCACCAGTATAAGTCCTGGTCTCAGGATGAATTGAATAATTTAAAATAGTCACTCCATCATACGTTCTTGAATAAATTCCTGTAAGAGACCAGTTATGAGACCATATATACTCCGTTTGCCTTCCTTCTTCAGCACCCGGCCCTGAATGTACGATCATAATATTATCAACAGTCCCGTCACCGTCATTGTCATATTCGCTAAAATCAACACCGGCAGCTTCGGCTGCATCAACTGCCTCCGTAACCAATTCCCTGGCTGCATTGTCTCCTTCATCATCACCATAATCAAGATAAGGCCCGGATGCCCGATACCAACCGAAAACATCAACCGTAACACTAAGGTCATTATCAGAACATTCAATGTAATATTCATGAAATGAACCACTGGCACCATTCATTAAGGTGTTAAAACTATTACTTGAATAGGTTGAAGTCAGATCAGGGTAATCTATTAAAAGCAATAAAGTTTTACGATTCCCTGTTTTAGGAAATGACTTTTGAATTGCCGCTGATTTTAAAATTTCCATGATTTCATCATTCTCAGGAACAATACTTTTTTTCTTGCCTGTCAGGAAATTTATTTCAGAAGAACTACGCTCCGATAAATTCCGGGCTTTATAACCAGATGGTATTAGATCCCCATTCTCATCCAAATCGGCATATTCGTAAATGCCTTTTTTATTTTTAACAACAGTATATCCATCTTCGGTAACAGCTATATGAACTTTTTCATCACCTTTTGCTTTCAGGATAATTTTTGTCCCGTCTGGTTGGTTAATCTCAATTGGATAAGGAGATGCCGGAATATATGATTTCTGCCCGTAGCTAAAAAATCCAATAAAACAAAACAATACAAGTAAAATCCGTTTCATACTTAACCTTTCTGCTCTTTTAAACAACTTAAAGTAATTATTGGTTTCAGATTAATCCTGTTAGTTTAAGGAAATAAAAATACTTTATCAACAAAAGGTATTTAATAGGGGATTCTCTGAAATGAGAGGTAAAAATCTCTTATTGATATCTTTATACAAAAAAGCGTGCTCCTCAAAAAAACACGCTTTTAATAAATCTATAAAATAAATTAGTTAACCTTGTCTAATCCGCGTTTGGCAAGTAATGGTTCAATTGACGGTTCTTTCCCACGGAATTTCAGGTAAATATTCATCCCTTCGTCGGAACCTGATTTGGCAAGCAATTCACGGAATTTGGCAGCCACATCTTTATTAAAAACATCACCGGTTTCCTTAAATGCATTAAATGCATCGGTATCGAGAACTGCTGCCCATATATAAACATAATAACCGGCAGAATAACCACCTGAAAAAATATGTGAAAAATAGGTACTTCTGTATCGAGGCAGGTATTCCGGAATCAATCCGATTTTATCCATTGCATTTTTTTCAAATTCACGTACATCAGGAATAATCGGATTTTTAACAGTATGATAATCAAGGTCAAGTAAAGAAGCAGCAACATATTCGCCTGTAATAAAACCCTGGTTGAAATGGCTGCTTTTTACCATTTTTTCAATTAATTCATCGGGAATTGGTTCACCTGTTTTGTAATGTTTTGCATAAACTTTCATCACCTCCGGCTCAGCACACCAGTTTTCCATTATTTGTGAAGGCAATTCAACAAAATCGCGTGGAACCCTTCCTGCCGTCCTCTCATAAGGCCCATCAGTGAACAATCCGTGAAGTGCATGACCGAACTCATGAAAGTATGTTGATACTTCGTCAAAATTTAACAAAGCAGGAGTGTCACCTGCCGGGCGTGTAAAATTCATTACAATGGATGTGATTTCAGAAATTCTCTTTCCGTCTTTATAGGACGAATTCCTGAAACCTGTGGTCCAGGCTCCTACCCTTTTGCCATCACGTGGATGAAAATCCATATATAAAACTCCAAGATGTGAACCATCAGCTTCCTGAACTTCGTAAGGTGTAGCTTCCTTGTGATAAGTAGGCAGGTCTTTACGCGGGATGAATTTAATACCATAAAGTTGTTCGGCCACATAAAAAATCCCGTTTGTAACATTTTCCAGGCTGAAATAAGGTTTTAACTCTGCTTCATCGAGGTCGTATTTTTCTTTGCGGAGTTTTTCAGCATAATACCACCAGTCCCACGATTCAAGTTTAAAGTCTCCTCCTTCGTTGTCGATAATTGCCTGCATCTCTTTTACATCCTGTTTTGACACTTTTAATGCCGGTTCCCACAATTCCCAGAGAAAATCGTAAACAGCCTGCGGAGTTTTGGCCATGTTTATATCGATAATATATTCTGCATGGTTATTAAATCCTAAAAGTTTAGCACGTTCATCGCGGAATTGTACAATTTTTTTGACAACTTCTTTATTATCAAATTCGTTATCATTGTCGCCCCGCATAAAGTAACCACGATATAATTTTTCCCTTAAATCACGATTTTCAGCAAATTGAAGAAAAGGGATCATACTTGGTTTTGCCAGCGTAAAAACCCATTTGCCGGGTTCACCAAGTGCCTGCGCGGTTTCGGCAGCACCGATGATAACATCTTCAGGAAGCCCGGCCAGATCCTCTTTATTATCAATTACCAGTTTAAAATTCTTGTTTGTTTCAGCAAGTACATTGTCGCCAAACTGAAGGCTAAGTGTTGAAAGCTCTTCATTCAGTTTTTTCAATTTTTCCTGATCTTCAACCGACAGGTTTGCTCCGTTTCTTACAAAATCCT
>JAFGGF010000080.1 GCA_016930735.1 Prolixibacteraceae bacterium | reverse complement strand
GTTCCCCGTGAATCGGTATGTGATCCCAATTCGACCCTTAATCCATTGTTTTCATTCAGAATATTTACAAGCTTATCAAGTTCAGTAGCTGACTGAGGTAAAATATCCCACTTGTCAAAATCGTAATAAATATTTTCAAGAGTAAATGTTTTTCCTTCCAAACCCTTATACATCCACAAAGTAGCTTTAATCAGGCCTGGTTCACCTTCAGCGCCAATGGTAATTGAATTATCAAGGTAACCGGGATGAGTACCACGTATATAGTAATTTTTCCCTCCTGTCAGGCTGTGGCTGATTGTGCCACTTGCGGGTGTAACAAGATTTTCTTCGTTATTAAAATTAATATCAACACCACTTAAAAATTCTTCAGTTTCTGCGTCACGAACCGATAATTCAAGCCAGATTTCAGGCATCAGTTCAACCAAAACATAATCACCGTTTATTTTTACTGTTTCTGTTTTATATCCTTGTTTTGAAGCTGTCAGTTCTTTCACTTTATTTTCAGGAACATTTACAGAGAACAAACCTTCAGCATCGCTGTAAACAGTTTCAGGATTTACTACAGGAGGGCTGAAAGTTATTTCAGCATTATTGATTGGTTCCTGTGTGATTTTATTTACGACTTTACCGTTTATGCCGGCCAGTAATTTGTCGAAGCTGATCCGATAAATATCATCGCTTCCGGTTCCCGGGCGGTTAGAAGTAAAATAACCAAATACCTGGCTGATATCGATAACCATCCCAAAATCGTCGTAAGAAGAATTGATAGGTTCAGGAAACTTGATAATTGTAGGATTTTCTGACTGGTTAAGCAGTGTAAAATATATATCCAGGTCATCGCCGTCTTCCAATCCGTTGGAAGCAAATATTAAAATCCCGTTTTGAGTTACAAAAGGAGTAAATTCTTTGCCCGGTGAGTTAACACCCGACCCTAAATTCCTTGGTTCAGACCAGCCATCATCCAACCTGACAGACATATATAAATCGGTTTCTCCCATTCCTCCCGGCATATCACTTACAAAAATCAAAGTATCGCCTGAAGGGGTATAAGCAGGATGCCCGATTGAATAATTTTTATTATTGTTATTAAATTCTTCCTGAAACTGCCATTTGCCATTTTCTTCCCTGGCAACAATCATTTCAAGGTTCAGCGATTTTTTCTGTACGGGTTTAAAAGGAGTAATCGAAGGATTATCGGCGTTATTTCGAGTGACCATTAATTCACCCGAATTTAAATCGTAAGAATTTGGCCCAACATTATAATCAAGAGCCAGCTCTTCGATAACATGGCGCCTTGAGGTTACATTTCCAATGTTATTGATTTCAGCTGAAAACAACTGATAATAAAAGTCTGATTTATTTTCCGATTTATCTGATTTTGCCTCATCGTTAAAAGCAGTAAAAAACAATTGCCCGTTAACGATACATGGCCCAAAATCGCTTAAAACTGTATTGGTAGGTATCTCGGCAACCTTAATATTTTTAAGGTAATTATCGTTATACTGAATTAATTTCTCCTGTGAATTTACATGGAAGAATAACAGTATGAGTGGGAATATCAATAGTTTTTTCATCTCATTATAATTGTTCGTTTACTCTGGTATTCGATGTAACTCCCTTGAAAATTATAATATTGGTTTTGCAAATAAATTTTATCCATGGTCGTTTCATAACCAATTTTATTAAAAATATCTTGGAGATGCAACTCTGGTTTTCAAAAAGTTTAATTCGTATGAAACCATTATTTCATGAACACCGTCGTGATAATTTCTTAAGTTAGTAGTTGTAAAGTCGATTGCATACCCTATCCGCAGTTTTTTGTCGAAAACCCATTGTGCAATAAAACCAAAAGAATCGCCTGTACGATACATGGCTCCCAGCCAGAATTTTTCTTTTAATAAAAAATTGGCACTTAAATCCAATTGAACCGGTGAACCAATTGCAGCCTTAGTTAAAAAAGTTGGTTTAAATTTGATACTTTCGTTCAAATCGAAAACGTAAGCTCCGGTCAGGAAGAAATGCCTCATTTCGGCATATGTCGAAAAGTTTTCATTATCCTTGAATTCATTCTGTATCAGTTTTGGAACAGAAAAACCAAGATAAAACTTTTTGGAATGAAGGAAAGCTCCAATCCCAACATTTGGCATAAATTTCTGATCGATTTCACCCTGGTACATCTGATCCGGGGTATTTTGTGAATCAAGCTGATATTGTGTAAGATCGTGGCTGTAATTTGTAAAACCGCCTTTCATTCCCAAACGTAACGATATATCGTTTGTTAATTTTACCTTATATGAATAATCTGCTGCCAGGCTGAACCTTTTTTCTTTCCCAATCTGGTCGTTAACAACAGTTAATCCAAGTCCAACGTTTTCTTTTTGTAACGGAGTCTGAAAAGCAAGTGTCTGTGTAGAAGGAGCACCTTCAAATCCAACCCATTGTTTACGGGTTAGAGCCATAAATCCAATGCTTTCCCATGTACCTACATAAGCCGGATTTACAGTTTGCTGATTAAACATATATTGAGTATAACCAGGATCCTGCTGTGCAAATCCTGAATATACCATTGATAAAAGACTGATTAGAATCACCGATTTTAAAGAGACCAACCTTTTAATCAAAGCTACCTTATTAATATATTCCCCAATTCCAAACATGGTTAATTATTTTTATCGGTATAGACTTTCTGGTCGGAAACTTCTGTATCGTCAGATTGAGATACAAAGGAGATTATCAGGTCAATTAAATATTCTATAAATGCTTCAAAACGCTTCATGTCGATTTTATGTTTAAATTACGGGTATCAGGTTTAACACATAATATATGCCAGCAAGAAGAATACAAATCAAAACACTGATTATGTGATGATTAGATAAAAGCCTTATTAACTGATAAGTCCCAAACTGGGAATATTTTTACCTTTTTAGTCCTGTATTTTTAGTGTTTTTCTTATCGAAAAGTAAGGGATAAATACCCCGCAAATAAGGTTTTCCCTGATATAAAAATAAAAACGACTTTATTGAGCAATGTTGAATAAATTTACTTTAACGAGTTGTACAGTTTTATCTTAAATAAAAAACGATTAATCTTTTAACTGATTTTCAATAGCAGACCCCCATCTGTCCGTTGGGGGAAGACAGAGATAGGGGTCTATTATAAATGATTTATAATTTAAACCGCAAAACGGATTATACTTTTAAAAAATTTATAAGAGAATTAGTCAAAGTGTGTTCAGGCCTGATTGTAACTGATAATAATATTTTCAATAAAACACAAATTATTATAGGCTAAAAAAAAACACCTGCTTAATATAGGCAGGTGTTTTTTATTCTTCTATTTATAGTTAATAATTTACATAAACCGATCCTTTCAGCACATTACCTGGTTCAAGCTGAAGCAGGTAGAAATAGGTGCCAATCGGGACTTTCTGATTTCCAAGTGTCCATGAATTTGTTGACCTGCCATCCCACCATGCATCAATCGACCCCCAATCTGATTCATTCCCGTAATGTTCCTTTTTATAAACCAAAACTCCCCATCTGTTATATACTTCGAGCCTGGCTTCGGGATATAAGGTTTCCAAACATTCGACATAAAATACGTCATGCACATTATCGTTATTTGGTGAAAATGCATCAGGTACAAATAAATTGCACGGGCAATCCACATTAATAAAAACTACTCCCGGATTGGAACATATTTCAGGATAATTATCATAACAGAACTGATAAGTAAACATATCGGTTCCGTTATACCCTTCATTTGGTATATATTCAAACGAACCATCGGGATTTATAATCAATTCCCCATGTACCGGAAGTATTAATTCTGAAACAGTGAAAGGTTCTGCAATATATTCATCATTATCAGTTACATTGCCAAAAATACTGTTACACTCTGTGTTAAATGTATCATTTATTGCAAATGGTGGCTGAGGTTCAAATGCTGCTCCTTCATGTGTCACATAAACAATTGCAGTATCACACATATTTTCAGAGCTGCAGACGCTGTAAATAAATTCATCGGTAAATGTTACTCCAAAGTATTCAGGTAAAACAGAATAACTAATTTCTCCGGTTGCAGTATCTGTTAAAACTTCGCCATATTCAGGTTCCTGAGTTACAGTAACTGTTGACGTATCAATACCTGAACATGCAAAATCATTATCAAGTACCGGAATAACTGTTTCCAATTCTACATAAGCATAATCGGTATTTGCTTTAACTGCTCCTAAAACAACAACATTAAATGAACAATAGGAAACATTTCCATGAATATCGGTAACAGTCCAGGTTACCGTAGTTGTACCAACCGGATAAATTCCGTTTGCATTATCAGTTTGGTTAAAATCATTAATAACTGATTCTATTGCACAATTATCGGAAATATCAGGTAGTGGTACCATAACATTTATTTCGCATTCACCATCAGTTACCTCTGCAACAATATTTTCCGTACAATTAATAACCGGGGCTATGGTATCAACTACCTCAACCTGAGCAGTACATTCAGCCATATGATTGCTGAAATCAAATACTGTTAACTGTACAGAAGAAGTGCCAATATCATCACAACCGAAATCATACCTGTTAAGATACATTGTATCAAGCCCGCAATTATCAGAGCTGTTTATGCCAATATCCTCTGCAGTTACAGATGCCTGCCCGTTTTCATCGAGGTAAATTGTTAAATCCTGGCAAACAGCTTGAGGCGGAACCAGGTCCATAATTGCAATCAATAAATTCTGAGAAGCAGAACAGTTGTTTGCATCGGTAACTTTCACAGTATAAAATCCTGTTGCCAGGCCTGTGATTCTGTCACCATTCTGATTAACCGGAAGATTCCAGTTGTAAGAATAAGGTTCAGTACCTCCAGTAACAATTATTCTTGCTGAACCGGTATTATCGCCGGCGCAGGAAACATGACTGATATTTGAAAAACGAACCTGTATACCGGAGGTACCAATAACTTCAATTTCTTCTGAAACGGAACATCTGTTGGCATCATTAACAATAACAATATAAGTCCCGATATCCAGCCCGGCAATATCCTCAGTGGTTGCAATCATTTCAAGATCCTTATACCATTCATAGGAATAAGGTTCAGTTCCACCCGTGATATCAATATTGATAGCTCCTGAATTTGGCCCATCGCATGCTACATTTGTAATTTCCTCTATCGCAAGATTTAAAGAATTGGCAGGTTGCCCGATTACGACAGATGTTTCAGCATTACAACCACTTTGGCTAATAATGGTAACTATGTATTCTCCTGCAGCCAGGCCGGTTGCAGTTAATCCGGTTTGTTGCGGAATAGTATTCCAAATAACATTATATGAATCTTCGGCACCTGTAACAGAAACAGTGGCAGAGCCAGTGCTATCGCCGTAGCATAATACATCCTGAATATCTAAAATGGAGATAACAGGACCTTCACCAACCAAAACTTCAATAGTATCATTTGACTGGCAACCACCTGAAAATCCTGTAACAATGTAAGTTCCGGAATTCTGCGAAGTTGCACCTTCAATAATTGGATTCTGCACATTGGAAGTAAATCCTTCGGGACCACTCCATAACCACGAATCTGCTTCACCACCGGTTTCAGTTAAAAGTATATTATTTCCTGCACAAACAGGGCTATTGCTTTCTGCTTCCACAATCAGTGAACCACCAAGCGAAATTTTTACAGTATCGCTGTAATCACTGCACACAAATCCATTTAAGTTGCTATAGGTAACTCTGACATACCATGTTTCCTGTTCAATTGCATCAGGAATATATGTTTTATTAATTGCATCAGGAACGATTTCAAACGATAAATTATCTATACTTGATAACCAGGCATATGAAATTTCGCCTGCACCGGTTCCATCAACAATACTGGTAATTTCCTGTGGTACTGAACCACCGCAAATTGTCTGATCACCGGTAATATCCCCACCATCAAGATTATTTATATTGATATGTACAATATTACTGAAATCACTACATGAATTTGAACCTAACGTACTTATAACCATTCTCCTGTACCAGGCATTGGTTGCATCAGGCAAATAGGTTTCACCTACTGCCCCATTTATATTTTCAAAATCATTCCCATTTTCACTAACCTGCCACTGGTACGAAATTTCTCCTTTTGCAGATGCATCAACATCTGAAACCAGTTCGAGAGGTATATCACCGGAACAAGTTACCTGATCGCCTGAAATTGTACCAGGATCAATATTGTTTATTTCAATTTTAATTATATTGCTGCTACCTGAGCCACAATCACCTGAGAAACCAGGGTCTGTGGCCAACCTCCTGAACCATGTATCTTCTGTGACACTACCCGG
>JAFGGF010000427.1 GCA_016930735.1 Prolixibacteraceae bacterium | reverse complement strand
TACAGGATGCTAAGAATCATATATCAGAATTATATTTATTTTTTATATTGCCTTATTCAAAATTAATATACTAACTAAATCGAAAAAAATATGTTACTGCACCAGCAATTTGTCCGCAATGCCAAGAAGTTCTCAAAAAAAATGGCCATTATTGATAAAACCACCAAAAGTAATGTTCCATATTCCAGGGCTTTAATTGGAGCTTTAATCCTGGCAAAAAAATTTAGAAAATATGACAAAGGATTTATAGGGATTATGATTCCTACTTCTGCAGGGTGTGCTTTAGCTTCGGTTGGAGCATTAATGAGCGGAAGGATACCGGTAATGATCAATTATTCAACCGGAGCTGAAAAAAATATTAAGTATGCACAGGAAAAATGCGGGTTTACAACTGTAATTACATCTAGAGCATTACTTGAAAAAATAAACTGCCCGATTGTTGAAGGGATGGTACTGATTGAAGATATAATGAAAAGTGTTACTACAACAGACAAACTTGGGGCAGCTTTAAAATCGAAATTGCCAACCAATATTCTTCTGGGCAGCATTCATAAAGGTGATGAAAACGATACAGCGGCAATCCTGTTTACAAGTGGCAGTGAAAAAGACCCGAAAGTTGTACAGCTCAGCCATAAAAATTTGGCATCAAATATTAAAAACTTCAGTGATTATGTAAACATCGGGCCAGATGATATTTTACTTGCAAACCTTGTTTTCTTCCATATTTTTGGATTGACTGTTAACCTGTGGGTTTCATTTTATCATGGAATGACGATGGTTACATATGCGAATCCGCTTGATTTTCAAACAATAAGCAACATTGCCCGCGATGAAAAACCAACGATTATGGTTGGAACACCAAGCTTTTTCTGGGGGTATCTTCAGAAATCGGAACCCGGTGATTTTAAATCACTCAGGTTAATGGTTGCCGGTGCCGATAAATGCCCCGATGCTTTAAGGGAAGGCTGGATGAACAAACATGGGGTTACGCTTCTTGAAGGATATGGTGCGACTGAAACTTCACCAGTGGTATCGGTAAACAATCCCGAATTTAACAGGCCTGGCAGTATAGGTAAAGTAATACCAAATGTTGAGGTCAGGATTGAAAATTTTGAAACCGGAGAAGAATGCAATCTCAGGGAAGTTGGAAAAATAAAGGTTAAAGGCGACCTTGTTATGAAGGGTTATTACGGCGATCAGGAACTTACTGATGCTGTTTTAAAAGATGGTTGGTACGATACCGGCGACATGGGATATTTCGACGAAGATGGTTACCTCTGGCATGCCGGCCGTTTTAAAAGGTTTGTAAAAATCGGCGGAGAAATGGTATCACTTGTTAAAGTTGAGAATACATTGGAAGAGCACCTTCCCGAAGATGTAAAATGTTGTGTTGTTGATATTGCCGACGAAGTAAAAGGTGCAACAATAATAGCAACCGTAACTAAAGAAATCGATAAAACTGATATTCTGAAAAAACTAAGTAAGGATTTACCTAACATAGCTTTGCCTAAACATTTTATTGTTATTGAAGAGCTTCCCATGATGAGTACAGGAAAAATTGATTTCAGGACGGTGACTAAAATAGTACAGGAAATATATTCTGATATTGAAGTAGAATAATTTCAAGTGTTAATTTCCCCATTCTTTATTAACCACAAATGTAGCAATATCGTTTAATTGTTCATTTGAAAGTTGTGGAAAACCGGTCATTGCAGGATAATCCATCCGTTTACGTCCCGGTTTTTTAATCCAGCTTTTTAGTCCTTCTATATCATTTTGATAAATCTGAGATGCTTCGGCCATAGAGGGCCCAACCAACCTTGTTGTTGCTGCATGGCAAACAGCGCAATTATTTTGAAAAAGCTGTTCTCCTGGCGATAGTTCTGCTTTAATCTCTTCAGGAATTAAAAGTCCTTCATGAGCTTTTGCAACCATTTCCCAATGCATTTTTGTCCTCTCAGCCATCATTTGTTTATGAGTTTTCAGGGCATTCTCACGGTAAATATGCCTTCCGGTACCCATACAAATGAAAAGGACCGTAAAAGCAATGATCAGTTTGTTAACAATTTTACCGGTAATAAACTCTGCCTGACCCAAATATTTCCAAAGGATTATTAAAATAAATACAGCGACTGCTACTCCGGCAAGGATTACCCAAAACAGGCCCCAGCTAACACCTTTTCCCGGCAGGGTAATAAACAAAAGCGGGCCAATAATAAACTGAAGCAAGGTAGCTGCAAATACAATATTCAACATATTACGGACAATTACTGGCTTACCAATTTCGTTTACAACACCTTCATTACGAAAACCTTTCCTTCCGAAATAGACTGCCAGGAACAAACCGGTAATAGCTAATGAGGCTGTAATAAAATGAAAATAACGCGGGAAAACATTTGGAAGAGTTAATGCTTCAGTAAATCCTTTAACATTCCCCCACTCTTCCGGAAAAAGCATCAGGTTTATATTAGTCAGAAAAATAAAAGGAATTAACAGGAAACTTAAAACACCGATCGCTAAAATACTAAGATGCAGGGCTTTATTCGAACTAAGTTTATCCCAGGTATATTTATGTAAATATACAATTAGAAAGGCAGCAGCTACCCAGGGTACAATGGAAATCCACATATTTCCGGTAAGAGCATTGGCTGAATAAAAATATATGGTATATAATACATTGATTGATAACAAAGGGGCAACACCAAGCACTACTGCCAGGCTTTTATTTACAGTAACGGTTTTTGCTATTTCCAGCGCAAAAGTATCGTATTTTTTTTCTTTTATCCCTTTCAATTCATACCAGAATGTAAGGATGCTCCCTCCCATCATCAGGTTAATAAATAAGATATGAAGCAGGAAAGAAAAAATCAGGATAACCACCAGAATCCATTCCGGCATAGGTAAGGGTAATGGTATATCTTTCGGGACAGGCATCTGAATAAGTAAATTATACATCATTATTCCAGGTTTAATATTTTACTTCTTTTATATTAATACCATCGGTTTGGGGACCTTCAATTGGAATTGGAGTAACCTGTTGTTGTTTGATAAAAACGGCAAGTGCATCCAGTTCTTTTTCACTGCCCGGGAAAGGCGGCATATAAATACGCACATTGTGCATATTCCTTATATAGGTTTTCAGAGATTCAGTATTAAATGTTGAATCACCATACATTTTTTCAAATTTTACAACGACAGAATTGACGCCATGTGTGGTATGGCATCGGCTGCAGGTAAAGTTAAAAATATCCTGTCCTGCCCTGTACTTATTCTCGTCGGTTATTTCTTCAATATCAGAATAAGGGGTATTTTTTAGCAATCCCGATTGCTGATACAAAGGATATTCTTCAACAAGGATACCATTCGCATACATATAATTGCCAATTACATACGGTTTCCTGACAAATTCACGTAGCCGCTCAAAAGTCCCCATGAATAAAATGGAAATAATTACCGGAATAAACAGCAAATGTTTTGGAAGCCTTTTGGGAATAATTGCCCCCAGAATACTAACTCCTAAACCAACAATAACTGCAACAAGAATTACTATCAGAAGCGAATCGTACCACGATTGAAACTTCTGAGTTGCCAACGCTACCGGCAGATTTCCCAACATCAGTCCAGGAATAAAGAAATAATAAATATAAGCACCTATGGCAGCAACCGGAGTCCAGTTTAATATCCAAAGTGAAATATGCCTTATAATACTATTTCGCTCGTTATTTCCACGTTTAAGGATGTAAGCTGTTACCATAAGGGCAAAACAACCTCCCATCATCATAGCTACCGGAGTACGGAAAATTAACTGTGGAAAATAAATCGGGTTGGCAAATCCACTGAATAATGTTTTATTTTCTATCCAGCTTCCCGGGTCCATCATAAAACCAAGGATACCTACAATTATAGCCATGGTAAGCCAGGAAAAAACACTCAGGAAAACTCCGAAAAGGATATGTTTTTTCTTTTTCTGAGGCGATTCGCCTGATCGTTTCCAGGTCAGGAAATAGATCATGATAAAAACCACTTCCAATACAAAAATGATCCATTCGGTAAACCAGGCAAAATAAAAAATCCGTATCAGGCTCCCGATTGAAGCAGGATTGGCAAGTGAAGCAGCAAACCAGATTCCAACACCGGTTAATGCACCCACAGTGGTTGTTATAATAAATCCGGTAAACATCAGTTTGCGTGCAGTTTCATCCCAGATTTTCCCAGCAGTTTCCGATTCCTTACTTTTTTGATAACCCCTGAATTCCAGGAAAGTTACGAGAGGTATAAATCCTACTGCCAATCCGTGGTTAATTATAACATGGAGGATGGCAATTATAGCGATCAGCATCCGGTCGCCCATAAAATCGAGGTGGTATAACGGAAAATCCATATAAAGGCCAGTTTGATTTCAGATTTACATATTACGCAATTTAAGGGATTAAAGCAAGAAAGATGAAATAATTTTGAACTAATGCCATTTTAAAATTGAAGATTTCCAATAATTAAAACATGGAATTTTTATATGAAGCATTATACAAAAATTCAGTTCTGATAATTGAAATTTAACACCTTATCTATTGAATTTAAATAATCAGCTAACTTCTTCTTTTTGAAATCAGGTATAAAATCAACATGTGAATAAAAAATATTAATATGGTTATAAAAGGTAAGGCCACTAAAATAAAAGTGAACATCCAAAACCAGTTCCCTGCTTCAATTCCACCACGAAAACCAACTGCAGAATCAGAAAAAGTAAAAGCCCAGTTTCCGGCAAGACCTAATCCTGTAAAACCCCATAAAGCAGAAATAAATATCAGGCAAAGAAATACCCATTTATAAATTTTACTTGTCCTGGTTTTTGATTTCCGGATTGTTGGAAAAGCAAAATAAATAAACGAAGGTAAGGCAGTAATTCCCATCCAGGTTATCAAAGTTCCAAGAGGAAATGAATTATTCGCTGACAGATCAACAGTCAGTAAAGGCGATGCGGTAACAAGAAAAATCAGAGAACCGGCAAAAACAAAAAACAGAATAAAAGGGATCAGCTTTCGCATTAAAATTTATAATGGTTTCATGTTCAATACATTTTCAGCAAAAATGAAGGTGGCTTTTTTCACTTCTTCCAAAGCCCCTGAAGTTAATTCACAGGCAATAACATGCTCACCTGCTTCTGGAAATGCCTGTTTTACTTTCCGGTCTGGAGAAGTACCTAGTTTTTCGAACATATCCAACATTGCATCCACTTTGACTACCTCATCCTGATGTTCTTCATCTTTATAATAATAACCCAGGAAAACAGGGGAAGTGACTCTTTTATAAACTTCTGTTTTCATTGTTGCATCAATCAATTGCTGCAAATAAACCACCGCTTCCAACCTGTATTTACAATACCAGTACTGACAGTCTTTCGATTCAAAATCTTCATTTGTAATCCTGTATTTGCTGTCATACACTTTCCGGGCAATCTGAAGCCCCCAAGGCCCTGAAAGCAAAAAAGCAGCCCCGTTATTGATTCGAATGTTGGGTGAATATAAAATCAGCCCTTCCACATATTCAGGGAACTCAGCCGCCAGTTTTAAAGCCAAAGTGCCACCGGTTGAAGTGCTCATAATCACAACTTTTTTGCCTAATGTTCGTGCAACCAGAAGTGCTTCCTTTGAATCCTCCCATAATCGGTCAGGGGTCATATCGATCAACGCATCTTCAGTAATAAGCCCATGAGATGCCAGCCTTGGGAAATAAGCATTACAACCATACCGTCTGGCAAATTCAACATTTACCGGATAACCTTCGTAATACGATGCTGAAAATCCATGCAGGTATAATAAACAATAGTCGGTACGTTCCTGAAGGCTGTCGTTTGCCCAAATAATCCTGGCTTCATTATCTGGTTTAATTTGCTCCAGCGATTCCTTCTTTTGAATGTTGCTTTCAAGGGTACTTAAACTTCCCTGAATAACAGGCAGGTCATTATTTAGCTCAGGTTTTGGAGGTTTAGGACCTAAAAGGTAACCGGCAATAAGCAAAACCAGGACAATCAGTAAAAAGCGTTTTATGCGTTTCATTTGATCATAAATTTTTCACAAAATAGTTCTTTTTATTACAGAATGGAAAAACAACAGGTTATTATTTCCTTAAAAAAATTTAATGGCTACACCTATCCCGTTATTTCTTCCTATTTTTATATCGGAAAGGAATTTATATGAAAAAAATACTCTTCATAATTGCTATTCTGATTTCAGGAGAAATAAGTGCCCAGGAATTGATTAAACCAAATCTTCCACCTGTTGACTCAGCTTATCTTAATGACAGCATTTTAATACCTGAAAACGTATTTATAAATCAAATAATACCTTTTCAGTACGATTTATTCAGGATGGAAACAAGTACCCTGAAATTACCTGAATTTGATTTCAGCCGGCAATGGCTTCATATGAAACAGGATTACAATTATCTGATATTTAATCCTGAAGGCAATTCAAATATAAACTTTCCGTACGCGATGATGCCTTTTACCAGTTCGGCAGCTATTTTTAACCAGGCAGCTTACAAATTATCGGATAAATTTACCTTTGGAGGAAACAATTTTGGAGCAAAATCAATCTTTTCCTCACCTTTCCCAAATCAGGGATTAAACAATTTTGATGTCAGGGGAGCTTCCATGTTCCTTGAATATAAAGTTTCAAAGAAGGTAAAAATTCAGACCAGTGTAAGCATAACTAACCAAAGGTATTAAGTAAATCAGCGAATATGTTAACCGTTTACAAAGCATCAGCAGGATCAGGGAAAACCTTCAGGTTGGTTACAGAATACCTGAAACTGGTACTTCAAAACGAATTCAACTATAAAAATATCCTTGCGGTAACTTTTACAAACAAAGCCACTGCCGAAATGAAAGAACGTGTTGTCAGCCAACTTTACAAAATGGCAAACAACATTGAAGAAAGCAATTATACCAAAGTAATTTCGGAAGAACTGAAAATTAGCCGTTTGGAAATTCAGGAAAAAGCTAAAAAAGCTCTTAGGAATATACTACATGATTACAACCGTTTCTCAATCAGCACCATCGATAAATTCACACAAAAAGTTATTAAATCGTTTAACCGTGAACTCGGGCTTACCCCAGGCTATACCCTTGAACTTGACAACGACATGCTTTTATATGAAGCAACCGACCGCCTGATATTAAACTCAGCAACTGATAAAGAACTCCTGAAGTGGCTGACCCAACTGGGTGAAGAAAGGATTCAAAACAGTAAGGGGGTTAATATCCGGGATGAAATTTTTAAACTGGGGAAAGAATTGTTCAGCGAGAAATTTCAGGATTTTTTCACCGGTGATCATCAGAAATTTTATGACCGAAATATTCTGAAAAATTACCGGAAACAACTGCAAAAAATTATTGCTGTGTTTGAAAAAGAAATGAAAATCAAAGGCGAAAAAGGCCTTAACATTATAAAATCAGGACAGCTGGATATTTCAGATTTTTCGTATGGAGAAACCGGGGTAGCAGGAGCATTCATTAAAGTTACAAAAGGGAATTTCGAATTTGGATCAAGGATCAAGGATGGAGCCGGCGATCCGGAAAAATGGGTTAAAAAAGATCATAAAAGGAGAAATGAAATAATCAGTCTGATAAACGCTCAACTACTGCCAATACTAATTGAAATTCTTAATTATTCTGAAAAAAACAGCCAAAACTATTTTACTGCCAAACTAATCTCCTCAAACCTTTACAGCCTTGGTGTTTTAAGCGACCTGCAAAAAGAAATGGATCTTCTTCGTTATGAAAAAGGCATCCTTCCGATTTCCGATTCAAACCTGCTTTTAAAGCGGATTATCGATGGCAGCGACTCTCCGTTTATATATGAAAAAACAGGGAATACCTATAATCACTTCATGTTGGATGAATTCCAGGATACTTCAGGAATGCAATGGGACAACTTTAAACCATTGATCGATAATTCGATGGCTGAAGGAAATGAAAACCTTGCAGTAGGCGACGTTAAACAATCGATTTACCGGTGGAGAAACAGCGACTGGAGGATCCTTGCACAAAAAATTGAGGATCTGTTCAATAATCAACAACTTAAAATTGAAAACCTCAAAACAAATCACCGGAGCGATGGTACAATCATTAAATTCAACAACCTTATTTTCCCAGAATTAAAAAAACTGGTTGCTGAAAAATATCAAAGCGAGGATGAACAAAACGAAAATAATGTTTCTGAGATTATTCATCACATTTATAAAGAAGTAGATCAGCATATTGGAAAGGTTGAGTCATACAATAACGGTTTTGCAGAAGTTTCTTTTATAATAGAAAATCAGGAACTTTCATTTAAAAACCAAACATTGGATCTTTTATTTGAGCAGGTAAAAGAACTTTTCAAAAACGGATATAAGGGCAGCGATATTGCTATTTTGGTTCGCAAGAATACCGAAGGAAGTGAAATTATCCGGTATTTCCTTGAGGCTTCAGAAAAGGAAGGAAACAGCGGATTTAATCCCGAAATAATTTCCAATGAATCGTTGTTCCTGAATTCTTCAAAAGGTGTAATTTTTGTAACTCAGGTAATTTCCCACCTGGTAAATCCTGAAGATAAACTTGTCAAAGCCGGTATTTTGAATGAATACAAGGTTTTCCTGTACCCCGAGCTATCAAAAAAAGGGAAAGACATTGTTTATAAAACCATAGACGAAAAAGGTCAGGCAGCATTTAACTTTGCCGGTTCAGGCAATCAGGTTATACCCTGGCTGGATACTAATTTTGAATCTGAATTTGATACTATTTTTAAACCACTGATTGAAATTCTAAGGACAAACATCCTGAACTCTTCCATAGATGAAGCGATCACTTATATTTGCAAAACATTCAATTTGTTTGACCTTGAAGAAGATTTACCCTTTTTACAGGGGCTGATTGACCAGTCAGCACAAATAAAAACAAATATTTCAAACGATTTATCCAACTTCCTGCTTTGGTGGGATGAAAAAGGCGAAAAACTTTCGGTAAACGTAAACGACGATGCTGATGCCATCCGGATTTTAACCATTCATAAATCAAAAGGGCTCGAATTCAAAGCTGTACTGATACCGTTTTTCGATTGGAGCCTTTCCTGGAACAGTCCACCAACCTTATGGTGTAAACCAACCGTAGAACCATTTGACCAACTCCCCCTGGTGCCGGCAAAAGCAGTTGATTTAATGAAAAAATCGATTTTTTATAACGACTATTTTGAAGAAAAATTAAATTCTTATATCGATAACCTGAACCTAATTTATGTTGCATTTACAAGGGCTGTTTCTGTATTATATGTAAATGCCCAGTTACCTGAAAAAAAGAATGATCAGGTTGAAGTTTTTCTGTTTGATGTACTGGAAAAAATTGCCAGTCCTGAAAGCTGGAACCGAAAAGAAACAAATACCAAAACAGTTTTCAGCCTTGGAACATTGGAAGTAAACAAAAGAGAGGCAATCAAAATAAAAAAAGAAGTGTACCTTAAAAATTATAGCTTTTTTGAATTTAATTCCCGGTTGAAGTTACGTACAGAAACAGATGATTTTTTCTCTGAATCGGGATTGACTGATAAAAACCTTGGAAAATTGCTACATGAAATCCTAGCGGGTATTGAAACAGCAAAGAATGTGGAGACTTCATGCCTGGAAGCATTTAAAATGCAGAAAATTAATGCCGACGAATATAAAATCATGACTAGATGGATTAAAGAACTATTGGAAAATCCTGAAGTAAAAGACTGGTTTTCTGGAAACTACAAGGTTTTCACTGAAAGGAGCCTGCTTACAAAAGACGATATAAAACGCCCGGACCGGATCATGATAAAAAACAATAATGGGATTATAGTTGATTATAAATTAAGCCATGTTTTGCCTGAAATTTATAACAGCCAGGTGATAAATTATGCAAATGAATTAAAAAAGACCGGGTTAACTGAGGTTGAGGGTTATTTATGGTACCTAGTCCCGAATAAAGTTGAAAAGGTTTGTATCATTTGAAGTTTAAAATTAATATAACTGTTATTACAGGTGAATCTTTGTTAAAATTGTAGGGCAATCTATTAAATTTTTAAAGAAAAAACTCTGCTTATAAAAAAACACTATTTTTGCGCAAAACACAGAAGATATGATACAACGTATTCAAACCATATTTATATTTCTTGCAACATTAATTACAGGAGTTTTATTTTTTGTACCACTCGCCGATATTTCTGCAGCAGGTCAAATCTACATTTTTAAAGTGCAGGGGGTAATGCTTAATGAAGAAATTATTTACAACGGCATCCCGATTATGCTTTTTCTCGGAATCATTGTCCTTTTGCACCTGGTTGCCATTTTTATGTACAAAAAGCGTATCAGGCAAATGCGTATCCTTACTTTTTTAATAATTCTTCTACTTGGTTTATTTGGAATATTCTACTACTTCACTTATGCCAGTTTCGAGAATGAAACAATAGCATTTAAAATAAGTGTTTCTTTCCCTTTGGTTGCGATCATCCTTGATTATCTGGCTATCAGAAATATCGGAAAAGACGAAGCCCTGATCCGCAGCCTTAATCGGATCAGATAAATCAATAAATAACTATTATTCTATTTCAGATTTTCCTCTTAAAAACAACCAATAACCATTTATATCTCATTTTATTATTTTACCAGACAAATTTCTTTTAATTCCAGCGTTTTTAATTTATTATTTTCAATACAGCAGAAAAAAATGAATTGTCAATAATCAATTCATCCTGCATTTATTGCAAGGAACAACATTTATCGTTAAATTCATGCTGCCTTAATGAACATGATGTATGATGAAATTTAAAAACATATTTTGATTATAAGAAACTGAACATTCAAAACTTAGTACATTTAAAAACCTGACATAACCTAATTTATACTATCATGAACCATTTACTAAATTTCATTCTACTTGGATTTATTGGTCCGCAGGAAATAATAATTATCTTTTTGTTTTCCGGACTAAGTATAATTCCGTTTATTTTCTATTTAATCACACTTCAAAAGACTTTATATGCCGTAAGCATTGAAAACAGGAAAATGCCACCCGAACAGGTATGGCTTTCTTTAATTCCGCTTTTCGGTTTGGTTTGGCAATTTATCATTGTTAACAGAATTGCAGATTCCCTCAAATTCGAATTTGCATCAAAAGGGATCAGGACTGATGAAGAAAGGCCAGGGATCAGTTTAGGTTTGGCATACTGTATATTGTTCTGTTGCAGTATTATACCATTTTTAGGATTTTTAACTTCGATAGGAGGATTTATTTGCTGGATAATTTACTGGGTGAAAATAGGTGAGTATAAAAACAAACTTATTTATAGTTAAAAATCAAGGCAAAATATTAACAGAAATATTTCAAACCAAATTAAAAATAATTTTTATTCCATCGCAGAAAATACAGAACTACATTATCGACATCGTTCAGTACCATCATTCTCTTAATTAAAAATACAGCTTTGTAAGATTCATTACTTTTAAATCTGAATTCTTTGCAAAAACTATGAAAAAACAAAATGAACATAAACAAACGAGAGAACCACCAACTCTAAAGATTCCATTAAGTCTTAAAGGCAAATGGGTTGTTTAAAAATGGAGCCGGTCTACCACTAAAAAACGGGCCTTTCTGATCGGAGGCTATCCAGTCAGGGCGTTTCCGAAAAGCCACATGAGTAGGATAAATTCTTTAATTTTATTAATATGGCAGATGGTAAACAAAATGGACAAACTCAAACAGGGCAAACTGTTATAGTCAATCAGCTTGAAAAAAAATCAAATGGACTGGGGACAGCAGGTTTTGTGCTGGCAATTATCGCATTATTTTTAGGATGGGTTCCTGTTTTAGGATGGATTCTTTGGGTTTTAGGTTTAGTATTTTCATTTGTAGGAATATTTAAAAAACCAAGAGGTTTAGCCATTGCAGGTTTAGTAATTTCACTAATTGTAATAATATTACTGCTTTTTGTATTTGCTCTTTTAGGTATTGGTGCATCCTTATTATAATAAATTATTTCAGGATGTAAAACCAATAAACCAAAAGAAAACACAGCATAAAAACATTTGAAAAAGTAAGGTGGAAGAAGTTAAAAATTAAGCTCTCTGCCTGTAAAAAGCGTTGTTGTCTTCTTGTAACAACGCTTTTAGAATTTTTATATAATCCCTTCATTTCTCTCCTGAAAAACCAGAATTCAGAAACAGAACTTTTTATTTTCCATATCTTTGGCACATAAAAAGCAATATCAATTACCAGGGTTCAGATTGTTATTTCTGTTATATTTAGTTATTAATGAAAAGTCGATGATTTTCTTATATTTTCAATATCACAACCGTTTAAGAAATGCCTCGGCATCAACCATACCCGTAAAATTTTTGGTT
>JAFGGF010000013.1 GCA_016930735.1 Prolixibacteraceae bacterium | reverse complement strand
TTACTTCATTCCAGTTAATTACATTCCAAAAGGCAGAGATATAATCAGGTCTTCTGTTCTGGTAATTCAGGTAGTAAGCATGTTCCCATACATCGAGGCCCAGAATTGGAGTTCCTTTTACATCCGAAACATCCATGAGCGGATTATCCTGATTAGGCGTGGACGTAACCACCAGGCTATTATCCTTTTTGAGTAACCATGCCCAACCAGACCCAAAACGGGTTAGAGCTGCTTTAACGAAAGTATCTTTAAAGTTTTCAATATTTTTAAACGATTCATTGATAGCATCCAGTAATTCACCTTTCGGAGACGGAGCCCCACCAGGTGTTAAAACTTCCCAGTAAAGACTGTGGTTATAAAATCCGCCGCCATTGTTTCTTACAGCAGCGGATAAACCGGATACTCCTGAAAGAAGTTCTTCAATGCTTTTACCTTCAAGCCCTGAATCCTTAAGTGCATTGTTTAAATTGTTGGTGTACCCTGCATGGTGCTTTGTATGGTGGATTTCCATAGTCCTTGCATCAATCAGTGGTTCCAGCGCATCATATTTGTAATTTAATTTTGGTAATTCGAAAAACATAATGAATAATTTAAGATTAATTTGTCTTTTTTTATTCAAATATAATGGCTGTTTATTTTCATTCCAAATAATAACAGTAAAATTATAATCGAAATAATTGATAAGCCATAAGCTTTTTTGATGATCAATATGTTTGGCAGCCTCATTAATACAAAATTTATCCGAAGCATATTCTTATAAACAAAGAAATTGTTAGTTTAATGATCCATACCAGAAACAAAATGATCCTATTGCAGTATTGGTAGATCGGGCTCTAATGGGGCAAAGGGTAAGGATTGATTGTTTATTACACGATTTCGAAAACGATTGGGAATACTCTTTCTGTTACTGCAATTTTGATTTCCAGCCCCCTAATAAGCAAAACTGCTTCCACCTAAAAATTCCCGCAGCAACGATGTTGGAGGAATTTCTGAATCGTCGATCGGTTTAAAGTAAGAGAGGAATTTCAGCATCCTGACTGCTTCCCTGTATTCCTGTTGATTTTCAGCAACCTCTTTCAGAAGGGGTTCAGCAAATCGTTTTAATACCGCCAGTTCATAAATGGTTGAAGAATTAAACATGACATCAGCATTTTCCTGGTATGGAAAAATATTTTTTTCCTCCCCTTTTTTTACCAATGGCCATCTTTGAATCGTTTCTGTTGCTTTATAACCGCGGTATTTGCTGTCTCTTACCATTCTCCTTAATAAGCGGTTATCAGCTGTGGAAATATGGTTTTGTTCATCGTAGGAAATCTGTGTCAATGCAGAAATAAAAATTTTAAAAACATTTTTTTCATCTATTTGAGGAAGCAATTCGGGATTCATACCATGTATTCCTTCAATAATCAGAATATCGTCTTTATTCAGTTTTAACTTTTTACCTGTAATTTTTCGCTTCCCCAATGCAAAATCAAAACCCGGAAGGTCAACTTCCTTCCCTTGAAAAAGTTCGTTCAGTTGCTGATTAAAAAAATCGATATCGATTGCCTTCAGGGCTTCAAAGTCGTATTCCCCATTTTCATCTTTTGGCGTATGTTCCCGGTCAACAAAATAGTCATCCAATGATATCTGAAAAGGATGTAATCCGTTAACAGCGAGTTGAACCGATAGCCTTTTACTAAAGGTTGTCTTACCTGAAGCCGATGGGCCTGCAACCAGGACAACTTTAACATCCTTTGCTTTTTCTGTTATCATATTGGCAATTTCGGCAACCTTTTTTTCCTGTAATGCTTCAGAGATTTTCAGAATATCGCCGCTTTTGCCTTTTAAAGTATATTCATTTAAACTACCGATTGTGGCTACGTTCAGGATCTCAACCCAGTCTTTATGTTCCTGATAAATCTCAAACAGTTTATTTTGAGTGATATATTTGTATAATTTATCGGGTTTTTTAAGCTTTGAAACCCGTAATAATATTCCATCGAAATAAGTAATCAGGTCGAAAAGTTTAATATAACCAGTCGATGGTAATAAATGCCCGTAATAGTAATTCCCGTAACCGTTCAGAAAATAAATATCAGTATAAATTTTCCCCTGCTGTTCGACTAATTTTGCTTTATCTTTTAAATTTTCTTTCTGGTATATTCTGATAACCTCACTTGTTGGCAAGCCTTTTTTAATAAAAGGAATATCCTTTTCAATATATTCCTTCATTTTATTTTTTATAGCTTTAATATCCGATTTTGAAATCTGACGTCCCAATCCATCCAGTTCACAATAATAACCTTTGGCAATTCCATGTTGTACTTTTAACCGGATATCAGGATAAAGGTCTTTAACGGCAGCAAACAAAATAAAAAACAACGACCGTATATACATTCTTTGGCCATCAACATGTGAAAGGTCAATAAATTCAATTGTTTTGGGTTTCACAACGCCAAATGACATTTCAGCCAGTTTGTTATTTACAATCGCTCCGCAAACGGGGTATTCCATTTGAATATTGAGGTCTTCTGAAATTTCTTTCAAAGTAGTTCCCAGTGAATAGCTGTGACGCGTTGAAGTATTGACACAATAAATGTCTATTTCTTTCATCAATAAAGTTTTTATTTCTTGGAAGATAAAGTTAACTCTTCTTTTAGAAACCTTGCAGTATAAGATTGTTTGTTTTTGATAATTTCTTCCGGAGTTCCCGAGCAAATGATTTCTCCTCCGTCTCTTCCACCTTCAGGTCCCAGGTCGATAATATGGTCGGCAACTTTAATAACATCCATATTGTGTTCAATAACAATTACCGTATTCCCTTTGCCTACAAGTTTTTTCAATACCTCCAGCAGCACCCGGATATCTTCAAAGTGGAGCCCTGTTGTAGGTTCGTCGAGGATGTACATGGTTTTGCCGGTATCGCGTTTCGATAACTCGGCAGCCAGTTTTACACGTTGCGATTCACCTCCCGACAAAGTAGTGGATGATTGTCCAAGCGTTATATAACCCAATCCCACGTCTTTAATTGTTTTAATTTTTTGCAGAATGGATGGGATATTTTCAAAAAAATCGACTGCCTGGTTTATGGTCATATCAAGTACATCGCTTATTGATTTTCCCTTGTACCTGACTTCGAGCGTTTCACGGTTGTAACGTTTGCCATTACATTTATCACAGTGGATATAAACATCAGGCAGAAAGTTCATTTCGATCAGTTTTAACCCGCCACCTTCACATTCTTCGCACCTGCCACCTTTTACATTAAAGGAAAAACGCCCGGGTTTGTATCCTCTTATTTTTGATTCAGGCAGTTGTGCAAACAGGTTTCTGATATCGGAAAAAACTCCTGTATAGGTTGCCGGATTTGAACGTGGTGTTTTTCCCAGAGGAGACTGGTCAACCTGTACAACTTTATCAATATTTTCCAGTCCTTTTATTTCTGAAAACGGGAGCGGATCTTTTAATGATTTATAAAAGTGCTGGCTTAAAACTGGTTGCAGGGTTTCATTTACCAAAGTTGATTTTCCACTACCTGAAACACCGGTAACACAAATAAGTTTTCCCAATGGAATATTTAAATCGACATTTTTCAGGTTATTTCCTTTACAACCATACAGGAACAGGTATTTCCCGTTTCCTTTTCTTCTTTCAACCGGAACCTCAATTTGTTTTTTCCCGTTCAGGTAATCAGCAGTAAGAGTTTGTGTTTGCAGGACTTTCTGAGGTGGCCCGCTGGCAACCACTTCACCACCGTGCCTTCCTGCCATGGGTCCCATATCGATCAGGTAGTCGGCATGAAGCATCATATCTTTATCGTGTTCAACCACAATGACCGAATTACCGGTATCCCGTAATTGTTCAAGTGCATGTATCAGCTTCAGGTTATCGCGGTGGTGAAGCCCGATACTGGGTTCATCGAGGATATAAAGCACATTCACAAGTTGTGAGCCGATTTGAGTGGCAAGCCTGATGCGCTGTGATTCACCTCCTGAAAGTGACCTTGCCGGACGGTCAAGGGCAAGGTAATTCAGGCCTACATTCAACATAAAACCCAGCCGGTCACGAATTTCCTTGATAACTTCAGTCCCGATTTTCCGCTGTTTTTCAGTCAGTCTTTCTTCCAGTCCATCGAACCAGTTGTTAAGCTCATCGAGGTCGTATCCTGCCAGTTCTGAAATATTTTTATTGTCAATTTTAAACCAAAGCGATTCTTTTTTTAAACGCATCCCATTGCATTCGGGGCAGGTAATGGTTTTAACAAACTGGTTTGCCCACTTTTGGGCAGTCTTTGATGGATTATCTTCGCGTTGACTATCTATATATTTTATTACTCCCTCATAGGTCATCAGATAGTTTATGCTGCTTCCCAAGGGAGAATTTTTTAACTGAATTCTTTCCTGAGTTCCATTTAAAACAGCATTTAATCCTTCTTCATCAATTTCTTTTATTGGTGTGTTCAGGGTAAATCCGTATTTTTCTCCCAGAGCTTCTATCTGCCAGAATATGAGCGAATTTTTATATGCTCCAAGTGGCGCAATGCCACCTTTTGAAATACTTTTTGAAGGATCGGGGACAATTTTATCATTGTCTATTTCGGTAATAATACCCAAACCGTTACATCTTGGGCATGCTCCCTGTGGTGAATTGAATGAAAAATTGTGCGGTGCCGGTTCATTGTAGGAAATACCCGTTTCGGGGCACATTAGCAAACGGCTGTAATATTTGTTTTTCCCCGATTCATGATCCAGGATCATAATAATTCCATGCCCATTTTGCATGGCAGTTTGAACCGTATCTTTTAATCGTTTTGTATCTGCTGCATCAACAATGAGTTTGTCAATTACAATTTCTATAAAGTGGTTTTTATAGCGGTCAATCCGGTGGTCATGTTTGATTTCGGTAATTTCACCATCGATGCGGGCATGTAAAAAACCTTTCCTTCTTATCTGTTCAAACAACTCACGGTAATGCCCTTTTCTTCCTTTTACAACCGGCGAAAGAATGTATATTTTTTTACCTGCAAAATCACTTTTTATCAGGCTGATGATCTGTTCATCCGTATATTTTACCATCTTTTCTCCCGTGTTGTATGAGTATGCCTCAGCTGCACGTGCAAATAATAAACGCAGGAAATCGTAAATTTCGGTCACAGTGCCAACAGTTGACCTTGGATTCCGGGAGGTTACTTTTTGTTCGATTGAAATAACCGGGCTGAGGCCTGAAATTTTATCAACATCAGGCCGTTCCATATTTCCGAGAAAAGATCGAGCATAAGCAGAAAATGTTTCGATGTACCGACGCTGACCTTCGGCATAAATGGTATCAAATGCCAACGATGATTTTCCGGACCCACTTAACCCGGTAATTACGGTTAAGCAGTTCCGGGGAATTTCAACATGGACATTTCGCAAATTATGAACCCTGGCTCCCTGAACATTTATTACTTCCTCGTTTTCGATTTCTTCTGTTAATTCTTTTTCTATGGTTTTGCTTTCCTGCATTTAATTCTGAGTTGAATTTATATTGCCGCTTCTTGCCCCGGGAACCGGAATTTTTATAACATATTTTTTCCCTGAATTGTTTGTCAGATAATTTTCGCGAAGCCAGGGATTGAACATTTTTAGAATTTTATAACTGGTCCCGTGCTCTTTTGCAAAATCGGCTAAGTTGGAAACCGGTCCGGTTATTACAATTTCCTGCGTAGGAATTATCGGGTATTTCTCGTCATCGGAAATGTTAAATCCATAATCCTGCGGATGTTCCATAACCATTTTTAATGCCAGTATCCTGAAAACATATCGTTCAGTTTCATCACCGAGCAGCATGTCAAAATAAATGTTGTTTTTCTGCCTCTCCATTTGGTTGACAGTAAAGGTCCTGCCGGCATTGTAAGCTGCAGCTACCAAAGCCCAGCTTCCGAATTTATCGTATGCACTTTTCAGGTAGTCGCAGGCAGCATAGGTCGATTTTTCAAGATGGTACCTTTCATCCACTTCATCATTTACTTCGAGCCCGTATTCTTTTGCAGTAACTTTCAAAAACTGCCACATTCCCACAGCATTTGCCGGTGAAACAGCTTTCGGGTCGAGGTTGCTTTCGGCAACTGCGAGGTACTTAAAGTCATCAGGGATACCTTTTTCTTTTAAAATGGGTTCAATTACTGAAAAATAGCGGGGTGCCAGTTTAATAAAACGAATAGTCTGTGAATGGAAATAAGCATTCACCAAAAGTTCCCGTTCGAGGCTTTCCCTGATGTCAAAATATTCCAAAGGAACCCGTTCACCGGCAAATGTTAAAGAGTCAGGAATTTTAATTCCTGAAAACATTGCTTCTTCCCTGATAATTTTAACCTCCGGATCTCCTAATGAGGTATTGGTTATACTGAAAACGATCAGGATTCCGATAACAAAAATTCCGGGTAAAACTACTCCCCACACTTTCTTTTCAGACATACTTTTCAAATCTGGTTAAGAAGGCAAAAATAAGGTTTTTAAGGTGATTTAAAAGAGTTTGAATAAGCAATTTTAATATAACTTTTTATTCGAATTACAACTGATTTTTATTTAATTATCACAGGTTAATCAAGATATACATACCTGATGCACCACCATTCCGATCCTGGAAATCCCGGATGGTAATGAACGAGTTCATAAAGTTTCCCATCGACATATTTGGTTTGCCCCAGATAATTTTTTTGCGGTTCATTCTCCTGGTCTCTGTGCGATCGAATAATCAATACATTATTTTTTTGTTCCCTTTCATAATATAAAATGGTTTTTATCTCTTCATCAGCCCAGTCTTCAATTTTAACCAATAATTCATTTTCATCATAAATATATTTGTGAGAACGATTTGTGAAGGAGTCAAATATGGTTTCAAGCTTTCCTGAATTATTGTATTCATAATTCATTTCCCAATAGCCATCCTGATTGTAGTGTTTTTCACTGATTAATAAATCTCCATTGTAATTAAAAATGATAGAATCTTTTAGTACACCAGTATCATCAAATTTGGTTTCCATTTTAATTCCTTGTTCAGGATAGCTGTAAAGTGAATATCTTATTAAAAGAAAAGAAGTATCATCAGTTCCTTGGGCAATATGCCTTTCCATTTTTGTTAACTTGCCAACTTCATTGTAAATGAAAAATTCTTTTATATCGTAGCTTGTTGGTTTATTATCATAGAAGTGGCGATATTGTTTTTCAACCAGGTTCTTATTTTCATCGTAAATGAATTCAATTCCTGTATCAATTGTTTCATCATCTGAAGAACCATACCAATATTCCCATTTAAGTTTGCCTGAATCTTCAACACTATTTAGGGCATCGTATTCTGAATAATCAAAATGTTCATTTTCAAAAATTAGTTCACAAGAAGGCAGGATGATCAGGGTAAACAATACTGTAACGAATACGGTTAAAAGTATAGTAATGAATTGATTTTTTTTCATTTTTAATTTGATGATGA
>JAFGGF010000079.1 GCA_016930735.1 Prolixibacteraceae bacterium | reverse complement strand
CGACGGTGAAGTAACAGATGTGGATTTTGAAGAAGTCAAATAGAGTACGTTTATTAAAGATAATCAACAATTAGTAAAACGCAGTAAGTTAAAAACTTACTGCGTTTTTTTTGGTTCTGTTTGCTTATTAAGGATGGGTTTATAACACTGTACAAGAAAATGGCGAAATATTTGGTTTGTAAAATTACCGAACCGGAAAAAACTAAATAGTAAGACAATACAAAAAAAACCGGTGGAAGCTGGTGTTAAAGAAGTTAAAGAAAATAAATCCCAGATCATCAGGAAAGATGGAGGAAAGTTCCACAGGCCTGCTCCGTACCAACCGTTAGCGCCGGGAGTGACGCAACCAATGATTGCAAATTTGCATCTTGGCAATAAAACCAGAAATGAAAACAATAATAATCGTGGGTATAATTTTACTCCTGGTAAGTTGTGAAAAGGAAAATTTTGAATCAATAAATGACTTGGAGGTTCACATTGACCTTTTGGATGAAAATAAAATCAGTACCAGAATTTTTGCATATAGTGAAGATTTAATTTTCAGATATACCGAAACAAATAAAACTTCAGATACAATTTATTATTATGGAACCCATTGCCCGGTTTTTCATTTTAGAGTGTATGATGAAGCTGACAATTTAATAGGTGATGCCATACCAGATAATTGGGGCTGTACCGCTCTTCGTTTGTTATTAAACATTGGCCCCAAAGAATCAAAGATTTCTGAAATTAATTGGTTTAATGATTCAACCAATATGCCTGTTCCAGTAGGTAACTATAAACTCAAATTTGAAAACACCATTGAAATCCCGGAGATTAATCAATCTAAAAAATACAATTTAATGCTCGAATTTAGAATTAAATAGCAAAACACCCAATGATGCTGTGCTGAAATATTTAGGCATGCATGAGTATCATGGGGAGCAGGAGCTACAAAAAAGATAGTTTTTTCAACACGCAACCATTTGACATTTAAAAACATCTTGGAAAAGAAACCAAAAATTGCCGGAGGATGAAAAGCCAAATTGTTTATATTTTCACTGTCTGTCTGATTCTGTTTGTCGGGTGTGAGAAGGATGAAGAAACCAGCAACAAAATTATTGAAGGAAATTATGAAGGCACATTTCAGCGGGAATATGTTTGGGTTGAAAGTGAAACTGCCAATGTTGCCTTTACTTTTTCATCAAACGAATGGAGAGGTTCAGGCAACAAGTACAATTATCCTGTTTTATGCCGTGGCACTTATTCAATTTCCAGAGATACCATTATTTTTAAAAATATTTGTGTAATGACCCCGGAATTAGATTGGAGCCTGATTCTTTCAGGTAAATATGTTCTAACCGTAAATGACGACAGAATTGAATTTGCAAGAGATTCCCGGAGTGCAACTTCAGATACTTACATCGACAGATACATTTTATACAGAGAAGATTAAACCAAATTAACTTCGATATGAAAACTTCAATATGAAAACTTCAATATTCACATTCATCATATTCATTCTGGCAGGATTATTCACTGCCTGCAACGAAGAAACCATCGAAATTCCGCAGGAGTTTAATGCATTGTATCCAAATAAATATTTTGATAGCGAAATTTTTTCTGGTCATGACTCAATCATTTACGGCAGATGGAAAATATTTGATATTTCCGGCGGATTTCACGGAAGCGGTTATGAAATCAATTTTGATTACCTGGTCATTAAAAAAATAGGAATCTATGGTTATATAAGAAACGACAGCCTGCTGGAATACGGTAAAATGGTAGCTGTTCCACAGTTTCCCGTTCAACCAAGTTTATTGGTAAATTTTGAGAAAGATGCATATTCATATTCGTTTTTGGGTGTCGGTGAAAAGTATGTACATTTCGGTGGAAACGATACCCTCCATCTGTATTCTCCCTGCTGCGACGGGTATAATTACCATTTTAAACGGGTGAAATAAAAAATCATTACTAATGAAAATACTATTATTCATCTGGATGAGTCTTTTATTTTTCGGACTTGTGTCATGCGAAAAATCTGAAGACGACTTTACTATTGAATCTATTGCTGATACCAGGTGGAAGCTGATAAAAATAACCGATAAATTGGGTAAAACCTCAGATTTCCCCTCTGGTATAGAAGATTTTGAAATCGTATTTCGAAAAAACGGAAAAATTAATCTATCCAATTTGTGCAATTATTCTTATGGGAATTATGAAATAAAACCCAACGATTCCCTCAGGATATTTAGTCTTGGTCAGGCAACAAAAAGATATTGCCTTCCTGATGTTCTTATGGATTGGGAAATTCAGTTTATTAGCGGATTGTTTCATGCTGACACCTATTCTACTTCGAAAAACAGATTAACTATTAATTCCGGAAATAACAAGTTGATTTTTACTTTTGTTGACAAATATGATTCGGATAAAGGTAAAGTGCTGTTTTGCACCAATTCGCATATTATGAACTGTGTATTTGAAATAGAAATATCTGTTGATGGAGAAAAAGCGGGAACACTGGATGCAGGTTCACTTTATTCCGACATTGATTGTTTTTGTGAAAATTCCGCTGATATCGGATTGTTGATCCCAATGGAAAAAGGAGAACATTTCTATTCGGCACAAGAAATAAAATGCAATGGGATTAATGCCACGGGTTCATGGTCAGGAAGTTTTTCGATTACAGGAGATTCTTGTACGGTAATTTTTCTTGATGTTACGAAAGAATGATTT
>JAFGGF010000426.1 GCA_016930735.1 Prolixibacteraceae bacterium | reverse complement strand
GATGCCTACATGCAACGCGGAATGGCATATTACGACCTGAAGGAATTTAAAAAAGCCATAAAGGATTACGACGTGGCGCTGGAACTCGATCCCGATAACGAGGGTGTTTACAACAACCGGGGAATTGCAAAAATTGCTTTAAAAGATGTTGAAGGTGCAGTTGCTGATTACAATAAAGCATTGGAATTGAACCCGAATTCAACCACAGCATTGATGAACCGGAGCAATTCAAACATCATTAAAGGTGATACCCGTGAGGCCATAAACGACCTTAATAAAGTGATCATTATCCGTCCGCATTATGCTGCCGCTTATCTTAACCGTGGACTGGCACGTTTTGAAATGGAAGATTATGCTGCTGCTCTGCGCGATTTCGACCAATGTATTAAACTCGATCCAAGAAATGCATTTGCATACAACAACCGGGGAATTGTTAAGCACAAACTGGAAGACTACAACGGCGCCATTATGGATTACGACATGGCACTTGCTTTAAACCCGGAACAGGCCAGTGCATATTTTAACCGAGCCATGGCAAAGGAAATACTGGGAAGGCCAGGATTTGAATCGGACTACCGGATTGCTGCCCAATTGAATCCGCAGTATGATTTGAACCGATACCAGGTCGATGCCGACCAACTGGCACAAAACACGCAGCAAAACCAACAGGGTCAACAACAAAACCAGTCATCAAATCCACCGGCTCAGAATACTTCTGCACAACAAAATAATACAGCTAACACGCAGCAGGCAGCAGATCAGAACAATGATGAAGAAAAAGAAGAACCAACAAGGCAAAGGAGAAAACGGGTAAACCTGATTGTGGCTGATAACCGTAACCTTCCGGAAGAAAAAGAGGAAGATGAAGATGACGGATTTGTTCAGAATAAAAATATCATTATCGACCTTCAGCCGATTTTTATTATTTCGGCATTTGAAAAAAACTCGGTTGATTTTGACCGTTTTCAATACTACAACAGGAGAGTTGAAGAAATGAACGAAGAAAACAATTATAATCCACGTTTAAACATTTCAAATAAGCCGGTAACAAATTACAACGATGTTTTTAACAATTTTGTCCTGTTATTTAACGCACGGCTTGAAATAACCAAAAATGCACATAATTACACCAACCGGGGGATATTCAGAAGCCTGACCGGTGATTATAATCCGGCACTGGAAGATCTGGATAAAGCCATTGAGTTAAAGCCTGATAACCTGCTGGCATATTTTTCAAGGGGAAACTGCCACTATAAAATGGTTGAACATATTGAATCGCTTTCCGATGTTGATAACCGGTTATCGCTTTTAACCAATACATCCGGAATTATTCAGCCAACCACCAGCGAAGAAAATAAAACAGTTAAAGATTATGAACAGATCCTTCAGGATTATGATAAAACCATCAGCCTGGATCCTTCATTCTTTTTTGGTTATTTTAACAGAGCATACATTAATTTAAGGCTTGAAAATTACGACTTAGCAATCAAAGACCTGAACAAGGCCATTGAACTTGAACCTGAATTTGCTGAGGCTTATTATAACCGGGGTTTGACAAAAATTTTCCTTGATGATATTGAAGGTGGCGCTTACGATTTGAGTAAAGCCGGGGAACTTGGGTTGGTTACAGCGTATAATATTATAAAAAGGTATTGCAATTAAGGCGGCTAACTTCCGTTTCATTTTCAGATACTCCAATTTTATTTTAATTTTATCCTGAAATAATATCGGAATGAGCACAAACCAGCCACTTGCAGAACGCCTCAGGCCCCGTAGCCTCGATGAATTTATTGGGCAGGATCATCTGGTTGGAAAAGGGGCTGTGCTCAGAAAAATGATTGAATCGGGAATTATTTCCTCACTGATTTTATGGGGTCCTCCCGGAGTTGGAAAAACTACGCTGGCAAAAATAATTGCCAATACGCTGGAACGTCCGTTTTATACTTTAAGTGCAATAAATTCCGGAGTAAAAGACGTCAGGGAAGCAATTGAGAAAGCAAAAAAACAACAATTTTTCAATCGCCCGAATCCAATCCTTTTTATCGATGAAATCCACAGGTTCAGCAAATCTCAACAGGATTCATTACTTGGCGCTGTTGAGCAGGGAGTAATTACCCTGATAGGTGCTACTACAGAAAATCCTTCATTTGAAGTCATTTCACCATTGCTTTCACGATGCCAGGTGTATGTACTAAAACACCTGGAAAGGGAAGACCTGGAAAAAATCCTGGATATAGCTGTGAAAAATGATGCTGACCTGAAAACAAAAAAGATAGAGATCAAAGAGGATGAATCCATCCTTCGATTTTCAGGGGGCGATGCCAGAAAATTACTGAATGTACTTGAATTGGTTGTAAATGCTGATGAATCGGAAAAAATAACAATTACAAATGAAATTGTAATCCAGAGGCTTCAGCAAAATCTGGCCCTGTATGATAAAAACGGGGAAATGCATTACGATATCATTTCAGCATTTATTAAAAGTGTGAGAGGTGGTGATCCCAATGCCGCAGTTTACTGGCTTGCCCGGATGATAGAAGGTGGTGAAGATGTTAAATTTATTGCCCGCAGGCTGGTAATCCTGGCTGCTGAAGACATTGGCCTGGCAAATCCTAATGCTTTATTGCTGGCACAGAGTACTTTTGATGCTGTTCATCAAATCGGGTTACCTGAATCAAGGATCATCCTTTCGGAATGTACTATTTACCTGGCAACTTCACCTAAAAGTAATTCTGCCTGTGCTGCAATAAACGATGCACAAATGGCTGTTAAAGAATCAGGAAATCTGCCGGTACCCCTGCATATCAGAAATGCACCCACTAAATTAATGAAGGAACTTGGATATGGGAAGGATTATAAATATGCCCATTCTTATGAAGGAAATTTTGTTGATCAGGACTTCCTGCCGGAAAAAATCAAAGATAAACAGTTCTATTTTCCTCAGGATAACGCGCAGGAAAAAACCATCCGCGAAAGATTAAAACTCTGGTGGGGAAAACGATATAGTAATGATAAATGATGAATTATTAATTTTGAATTATCCGGGATATTAACTTGAGCTTAAAAAGAAATATATGATACCTAATATTAACAAAATAAAATATTCAGATTCGGGACTATTCTTTCTTCTGGCAGGTCCCTGTGTTATTGAGGGAGAAAAAATGGCGTTCGAAATTGCAGAATCAATTTTAAAGATCACTGAAGATTTAAAAATACCATTTGTTTTTAAGGGATCTTATCGGAAAGCAAACCGGTCAAGGCTGGATTCATTTACCGGGATCGGAGATAAAAAAGCGCTAACAATCCTGAAAAATATTAGTGATTATTTTCAGATTCCTGTTATAACTGATATTCATTCTACTGAAGAAGCAGCCATTGCAGCAGATTATGTTGATGTTCTGCAAAT
>JAFGGF010000425.1 GCA_016930735.1 Prolixibacteraceae bacterium | reverse complement strand
GTGTTTTTCCCATAAATAAATGTTGTTCGGGTATTTTGCTACGGAGGTTTCAAACAGCTCTATGATCGTTTTCATAAGTTGGTTCTAAAAGTTTGTTACTAAAATAAGAATTTTTAGGAAAGGATTAGTTGAAAGCCCGGAAAAGTAATTGTAAAGTATATTCATCCGATTACTTTCAATCAACGGATGAATAAGTTAACTGCAGCCGGCATGGATTTGTAACCATGTCATCATTTAGTAAATTTAATTAATCACAATAATATCTAACAATCCTTTATACCTGCATAGCCAATAGAAACACCATATAAAAATAAAAAAGGGCACCATATCCGGCACCCTTCCTGTCTAAATATCTAAAATCTCAAAATCTATTATTTAATTTCTGATATCTGCTATCCAAATTTATAAACTGTTTTTTCGTTGTAGGTTTCCCCCGGTTTTAAAAGGGTGGAAGGGAAATCGAGTTGGTTTACCGAATCGGGGTAGTGCTGGGTTTCCAGGGCAATACCTGAAAATCTTCCGAATTTTTTAACACCGTCAATCACCAGTTCCGGGCTCCAGTAACCTGTATATACCTGCATGCCGGGTTGAGTAGTATAAACTTCAACCTGCCTGCCGCTAGTATCTTCCGAAAGCGTTCCTGTATAGTTTAGTTTCCCGTTTTTATGCCCTAAAACAAAATTATCGTCGTAACCCTGGGGCAAATCATTTAATCCCGACTGAATAGTTTTCGGCTCAGAAAAATCGAATGGAGTTCCGGCAACAGGTACAATTTTTCCGGTTGGTATCTGTTCAACCATTTCAGTCATATGTGTGGCTGAAAGTTTTAATTTATGGTTGAGAATGTTTTCTTTGCCGCCTGTCAGGTTAAAATAGGTGTGGTTGGTAAGGTTTACAACCGTTGTTTTATCGGTTTGGGCGAAATATTCAATCAACAGTTCGTTGTTGTTATTTAATGTGTAAACACATGAAACCTTCAGATTTCCCGGGTAATTTTCTTCACCATCGGGGCTAAAATAGGTTAAAATAACTCCAACTCTCGATTTTTCCTTTAATATTTCCGCATCCCATATTTTCTTGTCGAAACCAATAAGTCCACCGTGCAAATGGTTAGGGCCATTATTAATTGCCATTTTGTATTCTTTTCCCTCAATAACAAGTTTCCCTTTGGCTATCCGGTTCCCGAACCGGCCAATTATACAACCAAAATACGGGTAGCTGCCCAGATATTCTTCACTGGTATAATTTTCCAGTTTTTCAAATCCACATACAATATTATCAATGGTCCCATTTTTATCAGGAGTTTCAATACTTGTTATTATGGCTCCGTAATTGGTTATTTTAATTGTTATGTTATTATCATTTGTTAAGGTAAAGAGGTTGACTTTTCCTCCATCTTGCAGGTTTCCAAACATCGTTTTTGTAATATCCATCAGAAATATTTTTTTTGGTTTCACACCCGCTGAACAAGCATATTTTTATTATTTGTGTAAACAGTTGCCAAACCGGTTTATTGATTTAAGTTAATTCAATTATTAAAAGTGCATACAAAAGTGCAAAAATTGATTTATCAAACTGGTAGGTACTGGTAGTGTTTTTCAGCATATTTTGTATCTTGCATTTTTAAATTGTTTTAAATTATTGTGGATAATAAGATTTGTTTTAAAATAATTTAAGTAAACTGACTATTTGATTAAACCTGGTTTCCGGTAAGGTATATTTAAAGTGCCTGATGAATTTTAAGAAAATAAACGTATTGAATGATGAAGAAGTTGTTTGATTTTAATCAAAACTCATCAATCCCCAAGTACCGGCAATTAATAAATTCTATTATCCGGTCGATTGATTCCGAAGTATTAAATAAAGGAGATAAAGTTCCGTCGATAAATCAGATTTGTACAGAATTTAACCTAAGCCGTGATACGGTAATGGTTGCTTTTAACGAGCTGAAAGCCAAAGGAATTTTAATGAGCCAGCCGGGGAAAGGTTATTATATTGCAAGCACAAATATCAAACAGGAAGAAAAAATATTTGTTGTTTTTGACGAATTAAATTCCTTTAAAGAAGATTTATACAACTCATTCCTGGTGAGCCTCGAATCACGCGCTAGTGTCGATATTTTTTTCCATCATTTTAATTACCGGGTATTTAAAAATCTGATCCTTGAAAGTATCGGAAATTATACATCATATGTAATTATGCCGGCCACTTTCGACAATACCAGCCATCTGGTAAATAAACTGCCAAAGGATAAGGTTTATATTCTAGACCGTTTAAAAGCCGACCTTGCAGATTATCCGGTAGTTTACCAGGATTTTGAAAATGATTTGTACAATGCCTTAAACGATGGTCTGGATCTGATAAAAAAATATAGGAAGTTGGTTCTGGTGAACCCCGGAGGCAAAGAGCCTATGGAAAGGGAAAAAGGATTTTTACGTTTTTGCGATGAAAATGACTTTCATTCAGGAATTGTAAAAAACCTTCAGGATACCTTAATTGAAAGAAGTACCCTTTATATTGTTATTTCCGACCGGGACCTGGTTCAACTGGTAAAAAGTGCGCAGGCCGGTAATCTGGTTCCGGGTAAAAACATCGGAATTATTTCGTTGAACGATACCATGTTAAAAGAAGTTGTTTTGGGCGGAATAACCACAATATCAACCGATTTCAAGGCAATGGGAGCAAGGTTGGCCCAGATGATTTTATCAAAAGAAAAAATTCAGGTCAGGAATCCGGCTTCATTTATTGTCAGGTCATCGGTATAAATGCCTGCCTTAAAACATTTATTTTGAAATTTTAATAAGAGTAAATAAAATGTATATTTGTGCCTACCAGTACCCACCAGTTGAATAAAATAGGCAAACAATAATTAATTAATGAATAATTTTAATATTGAAGATTTTCCGCACAGAAGAATGAATCCGTTAACAGGAGAATGGATACTGGTTTCGCCTCATCGTTCAAGGCGCCCGTGGCAGGGCCAGGTTGAAAAGGTAATAGAAGAAGCAAGGCCAGCCTACGATCCTGAATGTTATTTATGCCCTGGAAATGAAAGGGCAGGGGGTAAAGTTAACCCGGATTATAAGGGGACTTTTGTATTTACAAATGATTTTAGTGCTTTGTTATCAGATACTCCGGAAGGTTGGGTAAATGAGTCAGGCTTATTTAAAGCCGAAAGCGAAAAAGGAATTTGTAAAGTTCTTTGTTTCAGCGAAAATCATAACCTGACAATACCTGAAATGGAGGTTACTGAAATCAGGAAAGTGGTTGATTTGTGGTGTGATGAGTTTAAAGAGCTTGGAAGTAACGTTTTTATAAATTATATCCAGATATTTGAAAACAAGGGTTCTATAATGGGGTGTTCTAATCCTCACCCACACGGGCAGATTTGGTCTTCTTCCTCGATCCCGGTTGAACCGGCAAAGGAATGCAAAACCCAGAAGGAATATTTCGATAAACACGGAACAACGTTGCTTGGTGATTATTTAAAATCGGAACTGGAAAAGGAAGAAAGGCTGCTTGTTCAGAACGATCATTTTGTTGCATTAGTGCCATTCTGGGCAACCTGGCCATTCGAAACCATGATTATCAGCCGGAGGCCGGTTCAGAATATTCTGGAGCTGAACAATGAAGAAAGAACAGCTTTGGCTGATATTTATCAAAAACTTACTATAAAATACGATAATCTTTTTGAAGTTTCATTTGCTTATTCGGCTGGTCTGCACCAGGCTCCAACCGATGGGAATAACTATCCTGAATGGCATTTACATATGCACTTCTATCCGCCATTATTACGTTCTGCAACCGTTAAAAAGTTTATGGTGGGTTACGAAATGCTGGCAACCCCGCAACGTGATATAACTGCTGAACAGGCTGCTAAACGCCTGTGTGAATTACCAGATATTCATTATAAAAAACGAAATTCTTAATTATATTATTCTAACTTTAAATTATGGCAATTATAAATTATTTAAAAGAAAAAATAAATGGTGGAAACAATCCTGTTTTTCAGGAATTGTATGGAACCGATAACTCAGTGCTTAAAGAACAGGCTGAAAGGTATATAAATTTAATGAATGAATTTAAAAGCACTTTTAACACAGAAGATGTTTCGCTTTTCAGTTCTCCGGGCAGGACCGAAATTGGTGGCAACCACACCGACCATAATTACGGAAGAGTTCTGGCTGGAGCCGTAAACCTCGACAATATTGCAGTAGCTGCAAAAAACGGCACTGAAAAGATCAGGATCAAGTCATCCGGTTATCCACAGTTCGAAGTTGACCTGAATGATTTGAAAATAGATGAAAAGAATTATTTTACATCATCATCACTTGTTCAGGGAATTTGTGTCAGGATGAAGGAACTGGGTTACAATATCGGAGGGTTTGACGCCTGTATTGAAGGCAGAGTGCCCAAAGGTTCCGGGTTATCATCTTCTGCATCATTTGAGGTTTTAATTGGGGC
>JAFGGF010000424.1 GCA_016930735.1 Prolixibacteraceae bacterium | reverse complement strand
GGTTGGAACCGATTCCGATATTTTTGATATTTTCAGCATCCCTCTTACCGGTTCAAAACAGGGTATTCTCGATGAACCTAATTCCATTGTTTTATCCCAGGAACAAGCCAATAAATTCTTTCCCGGGGAAAATCCTGTTGGCGAAGAAATTATTGGAACTGTGAATAATGAAGAAAAGATTTTTATTGTAAAAGGTGTTTTTGAGGATATTCCTATTAATTCTACACTGAGGGTCCAGTGTTTCGTTAACAGCCGGTGGACACTTGACCGGATAAACAGGATTTTTAATGAGACTAATGCCGATGTAAACTGGCACCACGATTTCTGGACAACATGGGTGAAGTTAAAAAAGGATATTGATCCGGCTTCTCTCGATAATCAGTTCAGGGAACTTGAAAAAAAGTATTTTGGCGATAATTTATACAAGGAATTTTCGCTTCAGAATTTATCGGATGTATACCTGCGTTCTGAAAATGTTTTAAATAGCGGAATTAAAGGGAACATAAAAAACATCAGGATTTTTTCATCGATTGCATTTTTAATCATACTGGTAGCAGCTTTTAATTATATAATCCTGTCAACAGCTGTTTCCACTTCCCGGGCAAAAGAAATTGGAATCCGGAAAACAAATGGGGCTGCGGTAAAATCGATCAAAAATCAATTGCTAAACGAATCAGTAATGATTGCTTTAACAGTTTTGCCTGGTGCAATTTTATTGGCATGGTTGGGCAAACCATATGCCGAGGAATTGTTTCAGACTAAACTATATATATTAAGTTCAAATATTGGAATATATATTATAATTTATGTAGCCCTCACAGTGATCATCGGTTTTGCTTCCGGGCTTTATACTTCCTCCTATTTGTCGAGGTTAAAAGTTATAGATATTATTCAGAATAAATCGCTTTCCGGGAAACGGAAATCATTTTTACGGTCGTCTCTCATTGTAATCCAACTGGTAATATTCTGCACGTTCATTTCAAGTACATTAATTATCCGCTCACAATATCAGTTTGCCTTAAAAAAAGATTTGGGGTATCAGAATAAAAATGTCCTTCTGTTTGAATTAGGACGTAATTTTAATGAATATTCTACATTTATAAATACACTTAAATCATTTCCCGGTGTTACTCTGGCTGCAGGTTCGATGCATTCACTCCCGATGCTTGGCTCAATGACATCAATGGTCCCTCATTTTCAGGATCCTACTCAAAAAATTAAAGTTGAAGGAATGGCTGTTGATTATAATTTCCTGGAAACAATGGGAATTACTGTCCTTAAAGGGCGAAGTTTTTCAGAAGATTTTGGCAGCGACCTTAAAAATTCAGTAATATTGAACCAAACAGCTGTTGAGCAGTTGGGTATTGATGATCCTGTTGGTAAACTTATCGGGAACCAGACTATCATTGGAATAGTAAAAGATTTTAACCTGCATTCCATTCACTCTGATATACCTCCGTTACAAATTAGCATGACTGACAGATATATTCAACAGGTTGCCATAAATTATTTGCCCGGAACACTGGAAAATCTGCTTCCGATGATTGAATCTGAATGGAAAAAGGTGGCTCCCGACCGCCCCTTTCAGTACCAGACTATTGAAGACCTGATCAAAACTATTTATTCCTCAGAAAAAAACCTGAGCACCATAATTTCAATATTTGCCTTGTTTTCGTTGTTGATTGCTGCATTTGGTTTATTTGGATTAACACTTTTTATTGCTAAAACCCGGACAAAAGAAATCGGTGTTAAAAAAGTACTGGGCAGTTCTGAAAAAACAATCATTTATTCTTTCCTGAAGGAAAATATTGTTATGGTGATAATTGCTGCAGTTGTTTCTGTCCCGGTTACATTTTACTTTATGAATAAATGGCTTAACAATTTTTCATATAAAGTCGAAATAAATTACCTGTTTTTTATCATTGCTTTTATTGTAGCACTAATTGTTGTTTGTGCGACTGTTCTTTTCCATTCATATAAAGCATCACGGATTAATCCGGTTGATGCATTGCGTTATGAGTAAAGCTGAAATCCGGAATTGTCCTGACTAAAATTCATACATAAAGTGTAAATTTTTTTTACACTATTACAAGTCTTATTCGTTGTAATTTTCACATTTACAGCATATTTGAAAAAAGGCACCTTAATTGAATATTAAGAAATGCCAGAATAAAAGTAAGTTATGTTTCGATACAATTTAAATGTAATTATCAGAAGGATAATTAAAAATGCAACCTTTTCAGGGATTAATATTTTTGGATTAACAATCGGAATAACCTCCTTTCTTGTATTATTCCTGTATGTAGCTAATGAAAAGAGTTTTGATAAACATTTTTTTGGATACCAGAATATTTACAGGGTAATTTCAGTACCTGATGGCACAGGTGAACCCTGGGCACGCAGCCTGGCTATAATCAATCAGGCAACAAAAGAAATCCCTGAGATTGAAGAGGCAACAAAATTTTCACATTGCCCGGCAGGATTGATCACCATCGATGAAAATTCTTTCAGTCAAAACGATATTATGTCGGTTGATGAACAATTTTGTAATTTGTTTGAGGTTGAGTGTGTTACAGGAGATTTAACAGAAATAACCAAACCCAATGTTGCATTTATTACTGAAGATTTTGCCAAAAGATACTTCAGGAATGAGGATCCAGTTGGAAAATCAATCAATATCGAAGCACTGCAATATGTGCGTGAACTTGGAAAATATGAAATAAGGGGAGTAGTAAAAAATACGCATCCCAAAACCCATTTTAATTATGAGGTTCTTTTATCTCAAAACGGGGCTTTAAACGAAAGATATGCCACAGTAACTGAAAATAAAGTGCAGTGGGTTTACAATTATGTAAAATTAAAAAAAGGCACTTCTCCTGATCAGGTGGCAGATAAAATAACTGATTTTTACGATGAAAGTGGATTAAAACAGACACGTGGTCCAAAAGATTACAGCTTCAGGCTGGTGCCGTTAAAAGATATTCACCTGAAATCGGATTACCGTTTTGAGTTAAAGGAAAGTTCAAGTAAAATAAATATCGGGCTGTTTATTACAATTTCGTTTGTAATCCTTTTTGTTTCACTTTTAAACTTTATCAACCTCACAATTGCCAGGTTGATTAAACGTTCGAAAGAGCTGGGATTAAAAAAATCTGTCGGGGCAGGGCGAAATCAACTGATATCACAAATTCTGGCTGAAGTATTCTTATTGTGCCTGATCTCCATTCTTTTTTCAATTGTGCTGATTGAAACTGTAAGCCCGGTTATTAACAGAATATTTGAGATCGATTTTGAAATATATTTCCTCGAACCGGTTATTTATTTTACGATCACAGGAGTAATTCTTATCTGTCTTGCAACAACTGCACTTTTTGTCGGATTCTTTCTGATAGGTAAATCATCAGCATTAACCCTTTTATCTGAGAAAAGTAATTTTTCGGGGAACTTTACATTAAAAAACTTGCTGGTTGGGCAGGTTGCTGTTGTTATAATTTTATTGTCGGGGACTGTTTTGGTGAACAAACAAATGAATTTTATAGGGAATAAATCATTGGGCTTCGATAAAGAAAATGTACTGGTCCTTAACCTTAAGGATTTTTCGAAAGATCCTGCAGTTTTTGCCGGCGAGTTAAAAAAACAAAGCCAGGTAGTTTCGGTAGGTTTTACAAGCCAGCATTTTGGTTACCCGGCACAAAGTATAAATTTTGAATCGTTTGGTGTTGATGGTATTGCTGATTTTGTTTTTGCAAATTACGATTACCTCAAAACAATGGACATTCAGTTGGTTGAAAACTGGATTAATCCAGCGGCCGATACAATTGACGGGATGGTTATAAACGAGCATTTATATAAAAAGTTGATTGAAAAACACGGCAGTATTGAAGCGCTTCAGGCTTTTTCAAATGCTCAGGACCTCGAAGCTGATGAATCGCGGATTAATTTTATTGGAGTAGCAAAAGATTTTAATTACAGCTCGATGCACGAACCTATTGGCGATTTTGCCTTTTGGTTAGGAGAGTCATTTAACCGGGCACGGTTTATTCATGTAAGGTTGAATAAAGGAAATTTAAGAGATGCAATTGCAACATTAAGGAAAGTGTGGGATGAGTATTATCCAGGACAGGAATTCAGGTATTTTTTTATGGATGAAAAAATTGCAGAACAGTATAAAGCCGAAACTATACTTAGCCGAATCCTTCTGACTTTTTCAATCCTGGGAATTTTAATAAGTATTATAGGTATCAGTGCTTTGTCGCTTTATATTTCACAGCAACGCACCAAAGAAATAGGCATCCGAAAAGTGAATGGAGCCAACATCAGGGAAGTTCTGATTCTTTTGAACAGCGGTTTTGTCAGATGGGTAGCTGTTGCATTTATTTTAGCCATTCCGGTTGCTTTTTATGCTTTAAATAAATGGCTTGAAAACTTTGCCTACAAAACCAGTTTAAGTTGGTGGATTTTTGCCCTTGCCGGGGTACTGGCACTGGGAATTGCATTGTTAACCGTTTCGTTTCAATCGTGGCGAGCGGCTACCCGGAATCCAGTGGAGGCATTGAGGTATGAATAAAATTTATTTCGATTATTTTGAATAATCATTCCATTAAAAGAGTGGATAATTGTAATGTTTATAGATTGGATCTCTATCCAAATATTAAGATTTGAAAAACTAAAATTATTTTAAAAATTAACCGATGGCATTTTATTATTTAAAATCAGCGTTTCGTAGCCTGAAACTGAACAGTAAGTTTACAATAATTAATATTATTGGCTTTGCTTTTGGCATTTCAATTTGCCTGGCAATAGTTATGTTTTTAATGCATGAATTTTCTTATGACCGATACCATAAAAATGCCGATAGAATAGTTCGGTTAACCAATATCAGCGATAACTCAAGCTCTATCGATTACCGGGTGAAAGATATTTTACTCGATAATTATTCTGAATTTGAAAATGGCTGCCTGGTTCAAATAGTGCCAAGGAAAATAAGCCTCGTTGTTGATGGTAATGGTTTCCTTGTTGATGGGGTGGCATCGGTTGATAATAGTTTTTTCAAGGTATTTACCATCGATTTTTTATCTGAAAAATTGGAGCAGCCTTTGCCAGATATCAACTCGGCTGTCGTGACAAAGAGTGCTGCTCAAAAATTATTTGGGACTGAAAATGCAATCGGGAAGGAATTCCTTTTTCAGAACAGGTCTGTTTTAAAAGTGACAGGTGTTATGAATGATTTTCCCGAAAATTCAAGCATTAAAGCTGATGTTTTAGTGAATGCCGAGGAATACAAATTTTCATGGAGTTGCGAAAATTCCGATGACCTATCATCGTACCGATATCCTTTCCGGATTTACATGCAAATAAATGAAAATGCCGGTAAACACCAATTATTGGCCAAAGTAAATAAAGAGATAGATTTGTTGCAACCTTATTTAAAAGAAGTTGGTTTCCTGCCGCTGAAGGATATGTATTTAAAAGATCAAACTTTTGGAAGCCAGAGTAAGAGAGGTAATCTGAAAATGTTGGAACTATTGTCGGTTATAGCATTCATTATTTTGTTATTGGCAGTAGTTAATTATATAAATTTAACGGTAGCGCAGCAAAATAAACGTAAAAAGAATATTGGAATACGGAAAACGGTTGGTGCATTTCGAAATAACCTGCTTTACTATTTCCTATCCGAATCGGTTTTAATGGCATTTACCTCATTTTTCTTTTCAATAATCTTGCTTTGGCTTTTCATTCCTTTTTATAACTCCATTTTTGATACTTCATTAAATATCAGCCAGCTTTTTAAATTTCCGTCCTTTCTGATTTTTGTTGCAGGCATTTTTATTGTTGGTATTTTAAGTGGAATTGGCCCGGCATTAGTTTTTTCAGTAATTAATCCGGTAAAAGTTTTTAGCGGATCAACAAAAAAGGTGAATGAGAAAGGATATGTAAGAAATTCACTAACCATTTTTCAGTTCACCATTTCAATAGGATTGATATTAGGCGT
>JAFGGF010000423.1 GCA_016930735.1 Prolixibacteraceae bacterium | reverse complement strand
TTAATAATATTCGTGTTGGATATACAATACCAGCTAAACTGACTCAACAAATTGGAATAAATTCAGTTAATATATTTGTTTCTGGCGACAATTTATTCTTATTAAGCTCCAGGAAAGGTTATAATCCTGCTACTGATGAGGCCGGTACATCAAGTATTTATCGATATGATCCGATAAGTACATATACTTTAGGTGTAAAGGTTAAGTTTTAATATATTATTTACAGGTAAAGAATTAAAAAAATAATTATGAAAAGAATATATATATTATCTTTCATTGCACTGCTTTTAATAGGTATAACAGGATGTAATGAGGATTTTCTAGATGTTCAGCCAACACAATTTTTAACTGATAGACAAATTGCAGAGGCTAGTGAAAATAATCCGGATGTAATTGCCGGAAGTATGAGTGGGATCTACACCCTGATGTTTCAGACAGGAACCGGGGGAACTACCGGACACGATGATTTCGGACAAAAAGGTTATGATATTTTCAGTGACTTCCTGTCAAGTGACCTTGCACTGTCAGTCAGTACTTATGGCTGGTATCGCCGCTTAACTGAATATACTGTAACTACTGACTATACTCAGAATGGAAATTATATGGTATGGAGGTATTATTACCGTTTGATCAGGTCGGCAAACAATGTAATTAATGCATTGGGAGGAAATGATGCTGTTCCTGAATTGGAGGAAAATAAATATATCATGGGGCAGGCAAAAGCTATGAGAGCTTATTGTTATTTTTATTTGTCGCAATTTTATGCAACAAGCTATGATCCTGCAGCCGAAATTTTACCTATTTATACAGATCCTACTCAACCCAATCAGCCTAAAAGTACTACTCAGGCGGTGTTTGATTTAATAATTAGTGATTTAACTGATGCAATTACATTGCTTGATAATTTTAATCGTTCAGCAAAAAATGAGGTAAATAAATATGTTGCAGAAGGATTGCTTGCTTATACATATGCTGTTATGGGAGGCAACGATAATTTTAATGCAGCCAAAAGTTTAACCAATGATATTATTAATAACGGTGGCTTTACTCTAATGTCTGCTGATGAAGTTGTATTCACAGGCGATGGTAATATTGGTGGTTTTAATGATGTAAATACCCCAGGATGGATGTGGGGTGTTGATATAACTCTTGACAATGGCCTTGACCTGGTTTCATGGTGGGGTCAAATGGATCAGTATACCTATAGTTATCAGTGGGCCGGCGACAGGAAAGCCTGTGATGAAGGATTATTTAACCTGATCCCGGAAGATGACGTTAGGAAAGGGCAGTTTTACCCGACCAGTACCTCGTCTTATTACCTGACTCCATATAATAAGTTCTATCACCCAGAAAGGGTTAGAGGCAGGCAACGTAATATCACAACCGATTATGTTTATATGAGAGTAGCTGAAATGTACCTGCTGAATGCTGAAGTTTCTGCAAAAAGTGGTGATGAAACTACTGCAAAATCAAGGTTAAAAGCATTGGTTAGCCAAAGGGTTCCTGATGCTTCTTATATTGATGCCCTCTCAGGACAGGCCTTACAGGATGAAATTTATCTTCAGACCAGGATTGAATTGTGGGGTGAAGGGAAAAGCTATCTTGCTATGAAGAGGAATCATGCAACTATAGTGCGTGGCGATAACCACTTGTCGTATGTGGGAGTACCGGTTACTTACGACGATCCGAGGTTAACATTCGAAATACCACAAAGTGAAATTCAGAATAATCCGTTTATTAATTAGGATTATTTCAGGAAACCATCTTATATGGATGGTTTCCTGTTAAATTAAAGACATACAATCAGTGTCATTTAAATTTGAAAAATAAAAAATCGAATTATGAAAAGAATATCATATTTTTTACTGCTTTTATTTGCCGTATTTTTATTTAATAACTGTGCGGAAGATTTTGTAGAGACAAAAGATATCAATTATGTATCTTTTGAAGGCAGTTCAGTAAGTATTGTGGTGAATAAAAACAGCACTGCCGACAGGACTGTAAAGGTTTATACCACACAAACAACGGGATCTGACAGGACTTTTACAATCAATGTATCTGAATCGACAACTGCGGATCAGGGAGCTTATACTGTACCTGGTACTGTAACTGTACCTGCCAATTCAAATGAAGGAGAATTTACTGTAAGTATTTCCGATGTTAATATTGGTGACGACGGTGTTAAATTGGTCTTGAGCCTGGCTAGTCAGGATGGCTTATATACAGGAAGTAATATTACCGTAAATATGAGCCGTTTATGCCCATTGGTAATTGAAGATTTCCTCGGCGATTATATTATTACTGAAGCGGGTTATGGTGATTATGCCACAACTATTACTTTAGATGCAACAGTTGCCAACAGGGTTTGGGTATCAAACTTCTGGGATTGGACAAACGACCTTGTTTATTACGATTTCGACCCGGATAATGGTACCGTAACAATGCCATCGCAAAATGTTACCATGGGTGACGGAAATGTTTATAATTGTGTTGGAAATGGTACTTATAATGCCTGTAACAATTCATTCCATGTAGAATATGGAGGCGATGTTGCAGGAACAGTACACGATTTTAATCCGGCAAATTAAGGGTATTGAAAATATTTTTTAGGAATTTTAAAAAGAAACCTGCATATTTTTTATGCAGGTTTCTTTTTATGGTTAAAATTCAAAACCATTAATTCTTTTTAAAGTATTTCAGTTCTCATCATTTATCTTTAAAAGAGGAATGTCTAACCTTGGTTTATTACCGTCGAATGCCTGAATTGGGGAAGCATTTAAAACAATCGATGCACTTTTAGGCACAATTGCCACACCTGAACCGGTAATCTGTTCAATAGCGAGGGCAAGAAGGCCTTCCTGAAGAGATCCCAGGTCATGATATAAATCGTCACTGCCGGCAAAGTCAGGAGTAAGTCCGTCAGGAAAATCAGAGAATCCAACAGAGTTTGCATACTTAAAGACTATGGGTTGAATAGCCCAGTTATGCTTTTTCTCAGTATCGTAAATAACATAAGCCCCGGTATATTTCCCCCGGGTTTGTTCACCTAAGGTAATTACATCCATATAAGGTTCCAATCCGATAATCAGAGCTTCGCTTGCTGATGCCGAGTTCTGCCCGGTCAGGATAAAAATCCGGCTCAGGTTCATACTGGGCGAAATATTTAAAAATTTTGTATCAGAAGATAATCCTCTTGATAGCCTGTATTGGGTATATGTCCTGTTATATTCATCAGTAATAATAATATCCTTGTTGTTTTTTTGCTGGATAGGAGCCAGGATACTTGCCAGGTGTTGCATTGAAGAAATAGCCCCGCCATTATTATACCTCAGGTCCAGTACCATCTCATCGATCCCGGCTGAATAAAGCCATTCGAAAGCTGAAGTCAGAGAATCGTCAAAAGTCGAAGTGAAATTTTTATACACAAGATACCCGATTACAGTATTATCAATATTCAGAGTATCGTAATAAAGTACTGGATTTTCAATAATAACACGCGCAGTCAGGTTAACATCCATATACGGGACTACTGTATTTCCTTCAAGCCTTGCAATAGTGAGTGAATATTTTTGTTTGTCGAGCAAAGTTGAATAATTATCAACATTGAGGTCTGTCCCATCGATAGCAGTAAACAAATCCCCTCGTTTCAATCCTGCTTCTTCAGCCGGCGAACCGGGAAAAACAAACTGGATAATTCCAAAAACACCATCAGAATTGCTGTATTTATAAAGGATAAATGAATGCCCCATCGATTCTTCAATTCCCTCATAACTATTGGCCAATGCTTCGTAATCATCTGTAATAAACGACCAGCGGTCGGTAGGTTTGTATAATAATGAATCAAAATATTTAAAAGGATCAGGTTGTTTGGTGTAATCAATATATGGCATTTGTTCATTCCACAGGTAATAGAACTCCATGTAATCCTTTATAAACTTATTTACTAGTAAAGCTTCTTCAGAAACCTCTTCACCCGTGTTGTCATCCGGTTCCTGGTAAGGATCCGGTTGAACATCCTCACACCCTGCAAATATTCCTGTAATCAAAATCAGCAGGAATAATATTTTCATCATATTTTTTGAGATTTTCATTGTTTTCCTGTTTAATGTTTTCGTTTCAAAGTTATATTTTTTTTTCATTGGGATATGCAATCCTCACATGGTAAATATTCAGTAACTTATTTAATATAACTTCTTTAATTGTATTAATGTCTGAAAAAGTAAGGTTTGAATTTATTAACTGATTTTCACTGACTTTATTGTCTATCATCCTGTCTACAAGTTCTTTCAGGTTATCCCGGTTCTTGTCATTCAGGCTTCGTGAGGCAGCCTCAATGCCATCTACTAGCATAACCACTGTGGCTTCTTTTGATTTTGGAAGTGGTCCTGGGTATATAAATTTCCGTTCATCAGGTTTTTGTTTGGGGAACAATTCTTTTTGTTTTAAGTAAAAATACTTGGCTTTTGAAGTTCCATGGTGTGTTGCAATAAATTCAATCAGGCTTTCAGGTAATTTATGCTTTTTTGCCAGTTTAATTCCATTTTTCACATGGTCTATAATTATTTCTGCACTTTTTTCATGATCAAGTGAGTTATGGGGATTCTCAATACCGAACTGGTTTTCAGTAAAATAATCGGCTTTGGCAATTTTCCCGATATCGTGATACAACGAACCTGCCCTTACCAGGAACGGATTGCCGCCTATTTTAAGTATTACTTCTTCAGCAAGGTTAGCAATCTGCATTGAATGCTGGAATGTGCCCGGGGCTTCTTCTGCAAGCTTCCTGAGCAAAGGTTGATTGGTATCGGAAAGCTCAATCAGCGTAACATCGGAAACAAAACCAAACAGTTTTTCAAAAATATAAATGATCGGATAGGCAAGGTTTAGTAATAAACAACTTCCTGCAAACCACAGGAACATTGGATAATTAATATTTAAAACCGAACCTTCCTGAATGGTATTTAATGCTGAATAGGAAACAATATATGAAATAAGAACCCACAGGGTGGCCATAACAAGGTGGACTCTCCGGTGCATATGTGCCAGGCTGAAAACTGCAACCATACCTGCAATAACCTGTATCAGAATATATTCAAAACTATTTGGGGCATACAATCCAATCAAAAGTGTTGTTATAATATGAATATAAATTGCCGTCCGGGAATCATAGAAAGTCCGGATAAAGATGGGTAAAATAGCAATGGGCACAAGGTAAATATGCAGGGTTTCGCGCGAGTTGGCAAAAATGGAAATAAATACCATCATTACGATCAGGAAAAATAGAAATATTAATCGGCGGAACTGGTTTAAAATATCCTGCCGGTATAAACGGAGGAAAATAAAAACCAGGGTCAGCAGAATAACAATCAGCAATGTTTTGCCTGCGGTAATCATATATTTATTAAAACCTTCTCCCTGTTTTTCACGGTAGCTTTCTTTTAACGATTCAAGGATTTTATACTTGCCTTCGTCAACAATTTCTCCGTTCAGGATTATCCTTTCACCCGATTGAACCATGCCCTGGGTAAGAGAAATTCCTGAAAATGCCTCATCCTTTTGTTTCAGTTCTGTTGCCTCATCATATTGAAGATTCTGTTTAATAAATACTGAAATATCAATTTCAGATACTTTTTCGTGTAGTTCAGGAACCTGTGTGGTTATCCGGTTTATATATTGCGAAAAATAATTATAGGCTGTTTTTTCTGAAAATATTTCGTTAACAGGGATTTTTACAGAAACATTCCCTTTAATCCGGGCCAGTTCATCCTTGCCTTTTAAAACATCGTATGTATCGGGTGAATGCTGTAAAACTCCGGTATTCAGGATTTCCTTCAATTTATTTCCCATTTCGTGAACCAGGTTCTTATGATCTGTTTGTGAAGTATCAAAAACTGTGGAAATGGATTTATAGAACGATTCAATCAAACTGTTGGATGTTGCCGTATCAATCATAAAATATGCGGGCAGGCTTTTTAGTTTTTCCTGCTTTTCAGCTCCTATTTCGGCATCTGTTTTAAGGATAGCAAAATCGAATGGCGCCATCAGGTTTTCGTGCCTCCAGGGTGACCCTTTCTGGTATTCAAATTTAAAAATCGGTTCACCGGGCATAATTAACTGAAGTAAAAATGCAGCTAATATGAAAATAAAAACCTGGTAAAAAATCCTTGAATATTTTTTTATGTTTTGTGTATAACTTTTCATAATTAATAGTGTAACACGATAAAGCCTTTTATTTTCGATTGGAGATATATTTTATCTTTGATAAATAAAAGTAATAAAATATTTTAATGAAACGATTCCGTCAACTAACGGATGAGTTATATCTTATACCTTAAATTAGGAAATAAACTGTTTAATAAGATGAATTTCGGTATTTCAACCCTTAGTCTTATCCCTGTCAGGAGAGAACCTTCCGAAAAAAGTGAAATGGTTACTCAGATTCTTTTTGGCGAACATTATGAGATTATGGAAAATATGGTTGGATGGAGCCATGTTAAACTTGCTTTCGACAATTATGAAGGCTGGATAGACCAGAAAATGGTTACTCCTATTACACAGCGTTCATTTTCAAAAATTGTTGGTTCACCTTCTGCAGTTTCCACCGATATTTTTACCATTATCCCGATAAACAATGAACAAAACCTGATGATAGTCGCCGGAAGTACTCTTCCTGTCTGGCGTCCTTATAAAAAAGAATTCAGGATTGAAAAGGATGTTTATCCGATGCCGGGAAATTGTTATTACGGAGATCTGAAAAATGCCAGGGAAGTTGTGATTTCACAGGCATTGAAATATTTTAATGCTCCCTATCTGTGGGGTGGCAGGTCGCCGTTTGGTATCGATTGCAGTGGTTTTACCCAGGTTATTTTTAAAACAGCCGGGATTAAATTGCCCCGCGATGCTTCTGAACAGGTACATCGGGGTACTGCTTTTAGTTTTGTTGAAGAAGCCGAACCGGGAGATATTGCATTTTTTGATAACGATGAAGGTGAAATAATACACACCGGGATAATCTGGAAAAGAAATAAAATTATACATGCTTCAGGAAAAGTAAGAATTGACAATGTTGACCAATTCGGAATTTTTAATGTTGATGCAAAACGATATACTCATAAAATGAGGGTTATGAAAAAGATTTTGTAATGGAAAGCACAGAGATCCTTATTTATTTTTTGATTTTTGTTGTTTTGATTGCAATTGTTATTCGTTTCAGGAAATCAGGAAATAAAAAATAACCATGTATTCCTATAAATATCCAAGGGCTGCCCTTACAGTTGATGCAATTGTAATTACATCAAAAAGTGATTTGCCGGAAATTTTACTGATTCAAAGGGGAAATGAGCCTTTTAAAAATATGTGGGCTTTGCCAGGTGGTTTTATCGATATGGATGAAACCCTTGAAAAAGCATGTAAAAGGGAGCTCCTTGAAGAAACAGGTTTAAAAACGGGCAGGTTAATACAGTTTAAAACTTACGATGCAATTAACCGAGACCCGAGGCACCGGACCATAACTGTTGTTTATTATACTTTTATTGAAAAAACAGAAGAAGTCAAAGGAGATGACGACGCTGTTAAAGCCGGATGGTTCCCTTTAACCGGCCTTCCACCCCTGGCTTTCGACCATTCTGAAATAATCGGTGATTTTGTCACTGAAATTTTGAAATAACCTATTCACCATTTTTAATCTCAAGGAACCAGTTAACAGATGAAATTCCGCAGGGTATTATTCCTTCAGGATGGTCAATCCCAGGGAATAACCCCATTTGAATCAATCCTTCACTAACTCCGAGGTTGATAAAATCCTGGTATAAATTTTCTGAGACCAGAGGAGTTACAAATACATCATCTTCGCCATGTAACAGGGCAGTAGGTGTACTTATATCCCAGGCAGTAACACTATTGTCCAGCATAGCAAACCTAACAGGTTGATATTTTGAATCAGTCAGAAATCCATCACGATATTCTTCGGTTAATAACTCCGAAACTGATGTAGTTAGCTCTGTATTAATTTCTTCGCCATCTTTGGTCCCGTCAAAAAGAGTGGGAATCCGTGTGGCATAGGGCTCGTTAACGATTTCAGAAATATCAACCCCTAAAATGTCAAGGTTTGAGTATGAATTGATCATATACCCAAGGAAATATGGCATAGGATAAGTATCCAACCCTAATATATGGTTGTTTATATACAACAGGTCGTAAGGCCCTGCTGAACAGGCACTGGCTTTTAAGTTAAATAAATCTGAGTATTCGGTTTCCAGAGCTTTCTGTGTGCACAAAGTAGCCCAGCCACCCATTGAATAACCTGCAATGTATAAATCATTTGTCAGGTTTATATTCAGGTTATGCGATGTACAAAGCTCTCTGGTGGCACGCATCATATCGAGTACACACTGAACTGTTGATTCTTTGTCGAGGTAAGGGTGAAATTTATCTTCTGTAGCTCCAAATCCAATGTAATCTGGAATAGCGATAACAAAACCTGCTGATGCAACCACTTCAAGAAACTGATAAAGCTCCCACTCAGGATTTACCGAAGGTGCATTATTATGCAAGGTATTGGTTCCATTCTGAAAACTGAATAATGGATATGATTCTGTGCCAAGCGGAAGGCAAACTAATCCTGATGCAACAATATCTTCTCCCTGAAAAGTCGTATTATAAGTAATTTTCATCACTTTCACATCGGTTTTGGCAGCATCGGCAATTGGCCCTGCATCCGGATACAGGGTTTTTAAATAGGTTAATACAGATGCAACCTGAAGCTGTAAAATAATTTTTACCTGGACGCTGCTTACAAGGTATTCATCATCCTGCCCGGTGGGTTCTTCTTCAAACAATTTATCATTACACGAAGAAAAAATTAATGCAGTAAATACCAGCAGAGAAAATAATTTTAAAAGATGTTTTTTCATTTCATTTTATTTAGAGGATGTATATAAATCATTAACAAAGATAATTAATAAAAGTTACTTCATGTTAACGATTAAATTAACTATTTCTTATCTTCCTTTTCAATTCCTAGGACTATTTTGGCGCTGCTGAAAATAGATTTCCACCAGTAATTCAGGATTGAACGTTGCGGGTTTCTTTTGTAATTTATATTTTGAGGTTCAAGATTTTTTCCTCTCGGATTTTTTGAATGAACCATAAAATTGTTGGCCATAAAAGAATTTAACCTTGATTTAATTGTATCACCATTCCTGTAGCCAAGTACGGCAATCTTCAGATCATCATAATCAAAATATAAATTGCCTTCAGCCTTGTTGTTGTTGGCTGAAAAATTAAATTCAAAACGGTTAATTTGTCCTTTTTCAACTTTTATCAGCGCACTTTTTTCAGCAATACTGCTAAAAGTAATCATATCCACCGGTCTTATACTACCTTGAACGATATGACTGAAATCTGAGTTTCCCGGAAAAAAATTTACTTTCAGGATCACTTCTGCATTTTTCAAAACCTTTCCTTCTGCCTGAATTGTAATATTATAATTTTCAGTTTCTGGTTTTAAATTGGTAATCTGCCCTGTTTTTAAAGTGACATCTGTAAAATCTACTGAAACAGGATCATCTCCTGATTCAGGCAATTCTGAATAAATAATAGTTGATGGGAAAAGGAATACCGAATCGATATTAAATGGCTGGCCAACCTTCTTTAACATTTGCTGTGGCCATAAAGGGCGCTGGTTTTTGTTAAAAGGATATCTTTTATTCCTGAAAATATTAAGTTTTGTTTTCCCGATTGAAAGTTTTTCCCCTTCAATAATTTTTTCATCCAGCCATTTGTCAATATTAAATCCTGATAATTTTGCTGAATTTATTTTTGCGTTAACTACATCAACCTGATATATTTTTTTTCTTGCAATCTCCTCTTTTGAAACCAGGGGATTGATCCTGATTGACTTCAACTCAGCTTTTCTGCTGATTGATGAATAAGTAATTGTATCAATATAAAAACCATATAATCCATCATCTGATTGCCGCTTATAATTAAAGGTTGAAAACTCAAAACCATCAGAGTTTAAAAGAGCAGGTTTATTTAAACCTTCCCGAATTTCAATGTTTTTTATTTTTAAATTAATGTTTTCCTGTTCAAGTTTTGTTTTTGCTGTTTTCAAATCAATGTTTCCGGCGATCAGGCTTAGTTCCCCAACTTTAAGAGTATTCAGGTATGTCTTCATATAATCATACAAGTCAAGGTCGCTGAATTTTTTAAGCCCTGAATTTCGGATTGTATCTTTTATTAAAATACTAACCTGGGGATTTTTAAATTCGATTTTGTCGAAACTGTAATCATTAAATTCGTAAGCATCTTCAATATTAAAACCGGTTAATTTTACCTGGGGTGCATTAATATTGAACATATTTTCAGGTTGGCCGTAACGTGACGGGATCAATGCAAAATTTGTCAGTGTCAGGGTTTTCGCATTTTTATCAAATACCATCTCATCCAGCCTTGCTTCATGCGATTTGTCTTCAAAAACCAATTGAAAATCAGATATTTTTGTTTTGATATTTCCGGATTCCAGTTTGTTGAATTTTTCTTTTTCTGATGGAAATATTTGAATGTTTTCTGATTCAAGGTCAAGTTTAAAACGGCTGCTTTGTGAATAGTTGACCCCTTCCGACCTGTAAGTTACTACTTCACCATTTATCAGATTCAGGTTTATCAGGTTTAAAGAATTTAAAAAAGCAGGGAAGGGGATTGTAAATTTTTTCAGATCAAGTGCTTTTGTCCTGTCTTTTTGTGAGTAAATTTCAACTTTTGGTTCGAGGATATTCAATTCAACAACATCGATGTTTTTTGTGTAATATGCATTTACAAGGTCAATCCCGTTTAAAAAGAATTCAGGTATCGAAACCTGGAAAGTTGTTGGTTTTGAAACATATTCGGGCGAAGTAATATCCGGGTAAAATAATGCATCGAAAACAGTCACTCTTTTTTCTTCTGTTGAAAAATCAATTTTGCCTGCTTTTAAATAATGGACATTGTCTGATAGTTTAAAAAGCGGATCATCCAATGTAAACCTGATATGTTCTGAAAAAAGTAATTTTTGTTTTTTTATTTCTTCCCTGTTTAGCCTGAATTTTTTTAATTCAGTGGAAAACTGATTGTCGAGCGAAATGGTTTTCCCTTTTAATGAATGGTTAACCCATTTTATTTTACCCGTCGGAACCTGCAGGTTACTTATTGAAATATTATCGACATAATTAAAAATCAGGTCATATAATTCTGAAAATTCAAGTTTGTTTTCACTGTTTCTGAGTGTGGCAAAATTTTCGTAAGAAATAACAGGATCCTGAATCCTGAAATTTTCTATCGTTACATTGTTATCAAAAAAAGCCTGGTGAAGACCTGCATTTATTAATGAAACTTTCGGGATAGAAATATCATATAATTGCGACCTGTTAAATTTTTTCATGTCCTCCTCACCAATATCAGGATTTAGCGGGGACAAATGCAGGCTATCTATTGAAACACTGGATTCTGTGTTTGAAAAATGGATGTTTTTAATATTTAAGCGGTGCAGATTATCGGTTAAAGTCATTCCGAAGTCTGAAAAATCAAGTTCAAAATCGGAAGCATAAAATACTTTATCGGTTCTCGACTGGCTGGTTGAATCAAGCGAAAATCCGGTCAGAGCAAATTTAAAGCCTGTTTTATAAACATCCTTCAACACTCCTTCAGGGTACCTGTGATAAATTAAATTACCATCGTTAATAATTATCAGGTTTGAATATACACCCTGCAGGTAGTCTGTTACCAGGTCGAACAATAAACCCTGCCGGTTTTTTCTTCCTGAAACATCTGGGAAACTGCTGATCAGTACATCAGGCTTTTGGATTTCAACAACCGAACTTTCAATAGTCCGTTTATGATAAACCGTTTTTAAATCAACATTGCTGATGTTAACCCGGACACAACCAATTTTTACTTTTACAGGAATTTTAAAATCTGAATTATCCATCGGAGTAAGCTGAATACCCTTTACTGATAATGAATCGGAAAAAGTTGAAACATAAATAGAATCGGCTAAAAAACGGTGAAAATTGTCGTCGAGGTTCAGTGCATAACCGCTAACTTTCATTTCAATATCATCGGCATAAAGCAGCTTGTCTTTTTTTAATCTTGAAACAGAGTCAAGTGTAAAGTTCAACAGGTGAATATCAATATCTGAAAATTTTTGCTGATAAACTGTATCTTCCAGGTTCGTAAAAATTTTCAGCCGGGCATTATTTAAATAGAAACTGTCGATGTTTATTATGGAAAAATCGTTTTTAATCAGTTCAAAAAGGTTAAAACGGTTCAAGTCCTCAATACTGATCCTTTTGCTAACCTCTTTTTGAGTGAATGTAATTTCCGGATTTTCAAATTCAAGGAAAGAAATATCAAGGGAATCGGCCCACCTGAACCTTGAAAGGTTTTTACTCCGCATATTAAATTCAGGGATATAAGCATCGTAAAGACTTTTTTTATTGGTTTTTACCGATGGATAAAGGTGTGAGCGGAAGGCTTTTAATTCTGCTTTTTTTAATGAATATTCCAGTGAGTCGATTTTCAGGAAATGGATACTGTCGCTTAATTCATTCCCAAATCCTTTTATGCGGACAAAAATATCGTCGGTTTCAAAAGGCTGCCGCGAATTTTTGAAAAGAGTTGTATCAGACCGAAATCCTGAAATTCCTACTGAAACCTGTTCGGCATTTGTAACCCCGGCCTGGTCACCAATCAGGTTAAAAAAATGATAATTGGCATTGATAAACTCAATTTCACTGATTTTAATACTATTGATATAATTTTTGAATAATTGTTTTACTTCATCAATTGCAAACTGGCTGATTTGTAACGAATCATTACCAAAAAATTCGGGCCCTGTAAGTTTGAAACTTGGGCTAACTACCGATATTTTATCTATAATTATATTTTTATGTAACAGAAGTTCCCATAAG
>JAFGGF010000422.1 GCA_016930735.1 Prolixibacteraceae bacterium | reverse complement strand
CTGATTACAATAATAAATTTGATAACCTCGGAAAATTGCTTTCATAAAGCTCACATTATTCCTGCACAAGCAGGAAATTCCTGTTTAGAATTCTCTGTATTTGTTTTACTTTTAAGGAATGAGTTTTTATTCTGCATTAACGAAGGATGGAATCGATTTATGCGATGCTATCCTTAACATGAAAAGCTTCCCTGAATAAATACGGATAGCATCCTTTTAGAGGGGTACCATCCAATTAAAATATTTTTCCAACCGGATACCTTTTCCAGGTTTTTTCAAACCATTCGGAGTTATTATAAATATATGACATCTGTGCCCGGTGATTATTTGCAAAATCGGAGTCACTCTTTCTTTTTCCTTCAAATTCTTTTTTAAACTCCGGATGTTCTTCCAGGTATTTTATAGCATTTTCCTCAAATCCGTAAGGTGAGAAATATTCACGCTGATCAAGAATGTTGTCAAAAAAGTTCCAGCGGAAAAACGAATCCCTGGCTTTGGGTTCCAGCATTTCAATCAGGTACCTGATTTTTTCCTGCCTGACCGGAATTACAAGGTCGTCTTTATAATATTGAATATCCTGAACATTAGAATGTGTTGAAACCTTGTTATGGAAATAATGCCCGTTACCTGGCTGTTGCGAAGTTGAAAATTCATCGATATAATCAACTGTAACTTTAATAATTGTGTCTTTTTCAAGACGGTCGTATTTTACTCCTGCCAGTTCCAGCCTCTCAATAACATCAGTATATCCCTGAGGGAGGATGTAATATTCCGGCACCTGAGCCATTTCTGAAGGGTCCCAGGTGTCGAAGTATTTAATTTTTTCAGCATAGGGTTTTGACCGGTCATATCCGAAACGTTTTAATCCGTTTAACGGGCTGACCTGCTCATTGTCTGTTTCGTATCCTTTAAATTCTATCATCTGATATTTCGACGTGTCCAGTTCATAAGCGATCGGGCATACATCCATATTTATTGATTCCTGAATTCCTTTTTTTCTTGATTCGATAATTTTTTTGCTGTTTTCGGAAGTAAATTCTGCCAATGAAACAATAAACTGGTAACACGATTTTACACGGTCGGGGTATGGTTTGTAAATATGGCTTTCTGTCATCATTCCATATGAGTGGAACATGGAAGCAAAGCCTGAGGAATAACGGGGGCCTTCCTGAGTCATGTTAATCCCCAGTTTCGGGTCACGGAACATAAAACTTACATAAGGAATCAGATCATATTCCCCTTGTTCCATTTTGGAATAAATTTCAGGAATGAATTTTTCGCGGATAAAATTTTCCATTATTGGTGGAAACAAATCCGGTTCTGGCGGAATCAGGGTGATGCTGTACTGGTGGTCGGAGCCATTTGTTGTATGGGTATCGAGGAACATATCAGGGTCCCATTCCATGAAAATTTTGCTGAAACTTTTGGCATTTTCAGAGTCGCATTTGGTAAAGTCGCGGTTCAGGTCCAGGTTTTTCGCATTGCCACGGAATCCGGTTTCATAAGGTGTTGTCTGCCCGGAGCGGTTGTAAGCACTTCTGTTCAGGTGCCCTCCGATGCTGTAAACCGGAATAATGATAATGACAGTATTATCAAGGATTTTAGATAATCCATCCTTGTTGCGAAGGATATCGTCGGCAAACCACAGGCTGGCATCAATACCGGCAGGTTCACCCGGATGGATTCCATTATTGATAAGCAGAATGCTTTTCCCGGAAGACTTTATTTTAACAGGGTCAAATTCTTCTTTGTTGTTTATTACAAAAAGGTGAAGAGGTTTGCCGGTATCGGTTTTCCCTTTCTCAAGGAGTGTTGCGTTTTTATAGTTTTTATCCAGAAGTTGGTACATTTCTATTACCTCATCATAAGTCGGTGTATAGTTTTGTTCCCACTTTAAATTGAGTAAAGATTTGTTTTGAGAAAAAACAGGTTGTATGAGCAACATTGAAATAAACATTGCCAAAAAAACTATTGGTTTCATCCGGTTAAAATTATTTACGCTCTAAATTTAGGTAAGAATAATCGAAATCGTTTTTATCGTCGTAAAAATCTTCACAGGAAATTTCTTCCCATCCGGAATAATCAATTTCCGGGAAAAAAATATCGGCATCAAAATCCTTATGAACAAGGGTTAAATACAACTTCCCGGCAAATGGGTAAAACTGCCTGTAAATTGATCCGCCACCAATTATAAAAGCTTCTTTTTCATTTTGAACTTTTAGTATAGCTTCTTCTATTGAAAATACAATCTCGCATCCGGGGAAATTATCTTCCGGGTCATCAGTAATAACAATATGCCTCCGGTTAGGCAAAGGCCATTTTGGCAACGAAAGCAATGTGTTCCTTCCCATAATAATCGTATGACCCGAAGTAATTTGTTTGAACCGTTTCAGGTCGTTTGGAAGGTGAAACAATAAATCGTTGTTTTTACCGATTGCAAAGTTCCGGGCAATGGCGACTATAATGGAAATATTTTTACAAATCATTAAATATTTTGCTTTTGTCATGGTGAGCCTGTCGAACCATGAACTTGAAATACTCATCATCCTTAGACAGGCTCAGGATGACAAACCAACTTCAAAATTATACAGCAACCTCCCCTTTTATATGCGGGTGCGCCTCGTAATTGACCAACTCAAAATCTTCGTATTTAAAATCAAAAATACTTTTTACATCCGGATTTATTTTCATGGTTGGTAATTTATAAGGCTCTCTGGTTAACTGTAGTCTTACCTGTTCCATGTGATTCAGGTAGATATGCCCGTCGCCGAGTGTATGGACAAAATCGCCGGGTTTTAAACCGGTTACCTGGGCAATCATCATGGTTAACAAGGCATACGAAGCAATGTTAAACGGAACACCCAGGAAAATATCGGCACTGCGCTGGTAAAGCTGGCATGAAAGTTTTCCTTCATTTACATAGAATTGAAAAAGTGTATGGCACGGAGGAAGCCCGGCTTTTGCCATCTCCTCAACTTCCGGTGGATTCCAGGCTGATACAATCAGCCTCCGTCCGTTAGGGCTTTCCTTGTTTTCCCTGAGATAAAGGATTTGCTCAACTATCCATTTAATCTGGTCTATCCCCGAAAAATCTCTCCACTGCTTTCCATAAACAGGCCCAAGGTTTCCCCATTTTTCAGCAAATAAATCATTATCTGCAACTTTCTGTGAAAACTCCTTTATCGACTCTCCCTTAAAATCATTGCTGTTTTTATATCTCCGGTAAGGCCAGTCATCCCAGATATGAACGTTGTTTTGTGCTAAGTACCTGAGATTCGTATCTCCGTTTAAAAACCACAGTAATTCGTGAATAATTGATTTCAGATGTAATTTTTTTGTAGTCAATACCGGGAATCCTTCTTCCAGGTTAAACCGCATCTGGTGCCCGAAAACACTGATGGTTCCGGTTCCCGTGCGATCTTCTTTTTTTGAGCCGTTTTTTAGGACATGATCCAGTAAATCAAGGTATTGCCTCATCCTGTAAAATTTTATGGGTGTAGCGATTCCCATACCGCTATAATTTTATGCGGATTGAATCCGCATCACCCGTTCATTACAAAAATAATTAAATGCTATTTCTGACATTTAAATTGAAACATATAAATATCCACAAATGTTGAGATGTTTTGAACCGGTATCAGGAATTAATCCGTGCGCCACATTTTTTACAGAAAACTGCATCATCATCGTGTTTGTCGTGGAGGCAGTGCGGGCAAACCTGAGTATTCACAGGATGTGTTGGTTTTATAATTTCGGCAGTAACAATACCTGTCGGGACAGCAATGATTGCATAACCTAAAATCATAATAATACTTGCCAGAAACTGGCCAAGCGGGGTTACAGGGCTTATGTCGCCATAACCAACTGTGGTTAAAGTTACAACTGCCCAATAAATACTCCTTGGAATGCTTGTAAATCCACTTGCTTCGCCTTCAATCAAATACATTACTGTACCAAAAACAACAACCAGTATGATCACAAAAAAGATAAACACGCTGATTTTTTCACGGCTTGCCCACATAGCACGTGCCAATGTCCTGCCGGCAGATGTGTACCGGGTTAATTTCAAAATACGGAATACCCGTAATAAACGAAGAACCCTGATAACAACAAGGCTCTGGGAACCGACAATTACAAAGCTCAGATAAGTAGGTATGACCGACAAAAAATCAATGATCCCGTAAAAACTAAAAATGTATCTCCATGGCTTTTTGATAATCCATATTCTTAAAATATATTCAATAGTAAAAATGGCTGTGATTATCCATTCTGAAATTTTTAAAACCGGTTGATGGTTTTGCCTGATTGAGGGAACACTTTCGAGCATTACCAATGCTACACTGATTAGAATTACAACTAAAAGTGTCAGGTCAAATAATTTCCCAGCACGGGTATCTGCTTCAAAAATGATTTCGTATAAATTTTCCTTCAAACTTTTCATTTTCTGATCAAAAAATTTAAAGATAGGCAAAGGGGATAAAACAAAAAAGCAATGTGTCTTTTAAGCCATAACGAAACCTAATTATTCAAACTAATAAAATTTTAATTATTAACTATTGAGATAACTGTATTTCCCAGATATTTTCTTTTTGCGGAGTATTTGTGAAATTAAAACATTGTTTTTCTCCGTTTGGATATTTAATACTGACATTATATTTCCCATAAAATCCTCTGAATTTGATTAAATCCTTGTCAGTTTTTTCTGTAATTTTTGTTTTCCATTTTTTGTTAATGAGTTCATCCAGCATTTTGTAAGCAGGTTTTGGAGAAAGATCTTTTTCCAGGAGGGCAGAACCTTTTATGTATGAATCATTTTCAGTAAAATCCCACCAGCAAAATGATACTACCGAAGGATGACCAAATGCCAGTGTGTACATCATCTCTGCGAAAGCCGCCTGGTTTTCAGGGCTCCATTTACCTTCCATAAAACCACCTTCAATATTAAATGGATTTGAGTGCGGATGAAATTCGGTAAAATGGATAGGAAGTCCCAATTCGCTGTATTTTTCAAGGGTTTCCCAAACATCATCCGGGTTGTACCACACAAGCCTTGGTTCGTGTGCCTGCAACCCGATGCCTGAAAGAGGAACATCTCTTCTTTTCAATTCATTAACTAATGCAAAAAAACGATCTCTGACTCCGGGAATGGCAATTTGCCCAAATTCATTAAGAATTAAATTTGCATCAGGATTAGCCTCATGTGCCCATTTATAACAAGGAGCAACCCAATCGGCGATTTCATCTATAGAATATTTAAACATTGAATACCGGGCATCGTTATTCCTGTCGGGAAGTTCAAGAGCTTTTTCCCAAAGTACAGTATTTACTGCTTCATTCACAACATCCCATATATCGATGCTCCCTTTAAATCCTTTTACATTTTCAATTATTCGCGCTTTTAAAAGGGAAGTGGCATCTTCAGCAGGAATATCGTAAAGCCAGGCAGGTGTACCTGCAATATTTGTCCATGCCAGCGGGTGCCCTTTGCAGGTGATTCCTTCATTATGGCACCATTTTGCAACTTCCTCAATTTTTTGCCAGTTTGGTTTACCAGGAATATATTCATATCCATCCCAGTAAAATGGGAAAATAGCCATATTAAATAAGTGTGTGAATTTATTTTTAAATTCCTTTTCCATTTCAGGAGTCGTCAAAGTGCTTCCGGTTAATTCAAAAATTATTGAGCCAAACTTAAAATCATGGGATGTTTGTTCAATTTCAATATCAATTTCACTAAGCGGTTTTCCATCTTTACTTTTTACAATAATTGAAACATCTCCCTTCCTGAATTTTTCGATATTTTGGTTGGCAAGCTCAATCAACTCCTTTTCAGACTTTTTATTTTCATAAAATGTTTTGGCAGAAGTTGAAGAATAAAAAGATAAAATTGAAATAATTATAAAATAAAAAATAGCTGTTTTCATCGATTTAGGTTTTGTTGGTAAATTATTAATGTGATTACAATAAATATACTCTATCTGAAACAATTATTAAAATAGACAGGCAAAAAAAATCCCGCTCAATTAAGCGGGATAATAAAATATTAATCTATGATTTAATGTTTATAGAACATTCTCAACATCTGTGAAAGGCAGGCTGAATGCTTCGGCAACTCCTTTGTAAACTACTTTTCCATCGACTACATTTAAGCCTTTTTTTAACGAAGCATCATCAGTACACGCTTTTTTCCATCCCTTATTGGCAATATCGATAGCATAAGGTAAGGTTGCGTTGGTTAACGCAATGGTTGATGTGCGGGGTACGGCGCCCGGCATATTTGCCACACAGTAATGAATCACATCGTCGATGATAAACACCGGTTCGGCATGAGTTGTAGCTTTGGTAGTTTCAAAACATCCTCCCTGGTCAACAGCCACATCAACAAGTACAGTTCCGGGCCTCATAATTTTCAGCATATCGCGGGTTACCAGTTTTGGAGCTTTGGCTCCCGGAATCAGAACTGCTCCAACAATAACGTCGTGAGTCTGAACCATTTCCCTGATATTATATTCGTTGCTCATCATGGTTTTAACATTGGCGGGCATAATATCGTCGAGGTAACGCAGGCGTTTCAGGCTGACATCCATAATAGTCACATCTGCACCAAGCCCGGCAGCCATTTTTGCAGCTTCTGTGCCAACGATTCCACCACCAATGATCAGAACTTTTGCCGGAGGCACTCCCGGAACTCCACCGAGCAATACTCCATAACCACCAAATGTTTTTTCGAGGTATTTTGCACCTTCCTGAACCGACATCCTTCCGGCAACTTCGCTCATCGGGACAAGCAATGGTAATGAACGGTCAGGCAGTTCAACAGTTTCGTAAGCCAGGCAAACTGATCCGTTTTTAATCATAGCATGTGTCAATTCCTCGCATGATGCAAAATGGAAATAAGTGTAAAGAATCTGCCCTTTTTTAATTAGTTTATATTCAGGTTCAATCGGCTCTTTAACCTTTACAATCATTTCAGCTATTGAATAAACATCTTCGATAGTTGGTAAAATTTTAGCGCCGGCTTTTACATAGTCTTCATCTGTAAAACCACTTCCTGCTCCGCCATTTTCCTGGATATAAACTTCGTGGCCGTGTTTGACCAGTTCTCCTGCACCTGCCGGGGTTAATGCAATTCGGTTTTCATTATTTTTAATTTCTTTTGGAACACCTATAATCATGATAGCTTTTTTTAATATTTTGTTCAAAAATAGGAAGCGCCGGCTTTTAAAAACATGATAAAAATTAAGGATTTAAATAATAAAGTGAATTTTCTGAATTAACAACACCTTCTCTTCTGAAGTGTAAATTAAATTTGTAATAAGATTCCATTTTTCAGATTTTTCCATTGTTTTGATTTCGAATTGATAGTTGTATATTTACCGACTTTTTAATTAATATTTTATAACATGCCATTAGTATCGCAACGGGGATCGATTATGCCCGATTCTCCCATCCGGAAACTTGCTCCGCTTGCTGAAAAGGCAAAGTCGAAAGGAGTAAAAGTCTATCACCTGAATATCGGCCAGCCCGATTTACCTACACCTCAGGTGGCGATGGACGCGATTCGGGCGATCGACCGGAAGATACTGGAATATTCACCCAGTGAAGGTTTGTTATCGTTCAGGACTAAACTGGCTGAGTATTATCACCGGTTTAATATTGATGTGGATGTTCATGATATTATAATTACTACCGGTGGCAGCGAAGCAGTAACTTTTGCTTTTATGTCGTGCCTTGATCCGGGCGACGAAATAATTATTCCGGAGCCTGCTTATGCCAACTATGAAGCATTTGCTGTAGTTGCCGGAGCCGTTATCAAGTCAATTCCTGCAAAAATAGAGGAGGGTTTTTCATTGCCTCCAATTGAAGAATTCGAAAAGCTGATCACTCCAAAAACCAAGGGGATGATGATCTGCAATCCCAACAATCCGACAGGGTATTTATACACTCAGGAAGAAATGAATTCCATCCGTGACCTGGTAAAAAAATATGACCTTTATCTTTTTTCTGATGAAGTTTACCGTGAATTCTGTTATACGGGGGCGCCTTATATTTCTGCATTTCACCTGGAAGGGATTGAAGATAATGTAATCCTGGTCGATTCCGTTTCGAAACGATACAGCGAATGCGGATTACGCATAGGGGCTTTGGTTACCAAGAATAAAGCGGTTCGCAGCAATGTGATGAAATTCTGCCAGGCAAGGTTAAGTCCGCCGCTTATCGGGCAGATAGCTGCTGAAGCTTCGCTTGATACCGATGGTGAGTACATGCTGAAAAATTACAATGAATATGTGATCCGACGAAAATTCCTCATCGACGGATTAAACCGCATCGACGGGGTTTATTCGCCAATTCCAATGGGAGCATTTTATACTGTTGCCCGGCTTCCGGTTGACGATTCCGATAAATTCTGTGCCTGGATGCTATCTGAATTTGAATATGAAGGAAGTACACTTTTCCTCGCCCCGGCTTCCGGATTTTATACCGGTTCAGGGAACGGGAAAAATGAAGTGCGTATTGCCTATGTCCTGAAAAAGGATGATCTGGCTGTCTGCCTGAAGATTCTTGAGGAAGCATTAAAAGTATATCCAGGAAGAAAAATAAAATGATTGGTTCTGTAAATGAAAAGGATGTTATCTTTTTTGAGAGATGACATCCTTATTTTTTATAAAAAGCAAAACACACGAGTTCTTTTATAGTAACCCTATTTCAGATTTTTAATCCTTTCCATTGCTTCCAATACATTTTCCCTGTCGGCAAAAGCTGAAAAACGGAAATATCCTTCACCGGAAGGGCCGAATCCTGAACCCGGTGTACCCACTACATTGGCTTCGTTCAAAAGTTTATCAAAAAAGTCCCAAGATTTCATTCCGTTTTTGGTTTTTACCCAGATGTAGGGAGCGTTTTTACCTCCAAAAACCTTGTATCCGGCGTCCTTTAAACTTTTTCCCATGATCCGGGCATTTTCCATATAGTAGGCAATTACTTCTTCATTTTCTTTCCTGCCTTCTTCTGTATAAATAGCAGCTGCGGCTTTTTGCACCGGGTAGGAAACACCGTTGAATTTAGTTGAATGACGGCGGTTCCAGAGTTTTTTTACTTTATGTGTATTTCCTTCTGAGTCGTAAGCAAGCAGTTCATCAGGAATAACAGTGTAAGCACAACGTGTTCCTGTAAATCCTGCTGTTTTTGAAAAACTCCTGAACTCGATGGCAACCGATTTGGCTCCTTCAATTTCATAAATTGAATGTGGTATTTCCTCGTCCTGGATAAATGCTTCGTAAGCGGCATCGTAAAGAATGATACTTTTGTTTGCTTTTGCATAATCCACCCATTTTTTCAACTCTTCTTTTGTGGCAACCGTTCCGGTTGGGTTATTTGGGTAACATAAAAATATCAGGTCGGGAATTTCTGTGGGCAATTCCGGAATAAAACCGTTTTCTTCTGTACAGGGCATATAAATTACACCTTCGTAATATCCGTTTAACTGGCAAACACCTGTTTTCCCCGACATAACAGTTGTGTCGGCATAAACCGGGTAAACAGGGTCACATATTCCTATTTTATTTTCGTTCCCGAAAATTTCCTGAATATTGCCGGTGTCGCATTTTGAGCCATCAGAAATAAAAATATCATCCGGGCTGATATCTATTCCTCTTGCTTTATAGGAATGCTCAGCAATGGCTTCCCTTAAAAAGCCATATCCCTGTTCCGGCCCGTACCCTTTGAAACTATCAGCTTTGGCCATTTCATCAACCCCTTCGTGAAATGCTTTTATTACCGTGGGAACCAGTGGTTGTGTAACATCGCCAATTCCCATTTTAATTACTTTTTTATCAGGATTAGCAGCGATAAACTCCGAAACTCTTCGTCCTATTTCAGGGAATAAGTACCCTGCCTGCAGTTTTAAATAATTTTCGTTAATTGTTGCCATTATATTGTTATTACTATTTCAGATTATAAGATTTACAAAGGTAAAAAATTGCTCAATCCTGTAAAACAGAGGATATGAAAACACATTTTCTGCTATTTTTTTAAATATTGGTTTAACATTGGTTCTTAAAGTGATTGAAATTATCTTTCGATTAATAATTATGTTTCTTTAGGATTTTAAACAGATCGTTGAAAAATTGAAACTGAATAAATGAAAATACTTTTGGTTTTTAAGTGAGCCTTAATATTAAGAAGTTGTAAAACATCTGATATTTTGCGGCATAGCTGATAAATCTTGCTTCTTATTAAAGTTATTTTTTGTTATTTTGACTTTTTGAAACGACTACAATTTATAAAGTAGGAAACAATTGTTTATATTATCTGAATAGAAATGGAAAATCTTGATTGGAAAAATTTAGGGTTTGGTTACCGGAAATCAGACTATAATGTGCGGTGTTATTACAGAGACGGCAAATGGGGTGAGTTGGAAATCAGTTCATCAGAAACCATTAATATTCATATGTCGGCTACAGCATTGCATTATGGTCAGGAAGCATTTGAAGGCTTAAAAGCCTTTATGGGAAAAGACGGAAAGATCAGGGTTTTCAGGATGGATGAGAATGCCAAACGCATGCAGGATTCCAGCGATGGGATTTTAATGGCTAAACTTCCTGTTGAGAAATTTCAGGAAGCTGTCAGAATAGCTGTTAAAATGAATACGCATTTTGTACCACCCTATGAATCCGGAGCATCATTATATATTCGTCCGTTATTAATTGGAACAGGACCACAGATTGGTGTAAAACCAGCCAATGAATATTTATTTATGGTATTTGTAATGCCTGTTGGCCCTTATTTCCCAGAAGGTTTTAAACCAACCGACCTTATAATTATGCGTGAATACGACCGCGCAGCACCACAGGGAACAGGGAAATACAAAGTGGGCGGTAATTATGCTGCCAGTATGGTAGAAGGGAAAAAGGCTAAAGAAGGCGGTTTTTCAGCTGTACTTTACCTCGATAGCAAAGAGAAAAAATACCTTGATGAATGTGGCCCAGCAAATTTTTTCGGAATAAAAAATAAAACGTATATAACACCGCTTTCCGATTCAATATTGCCTTCAATAACTAACAAGAGCCTGATCGTTCTGGCAGAAGAAATGGGTTTAAAAGTTGAACGCAGGAAAGTACCATACGAAGAATTGGCCGAATTTGAAGAAGTAGGTGCATGTGGAACTGCAGCTGTTATTTCGCCGATCAAAGGCGTTTATGATTCTGATAAAGACAAATGGTTTAAATATGGTGATGAACCCGGTGTCTGGTCAGAAAAATTATACAATAAACTCAGGGCAATCCAATATGGCGATGAACCTGATAAATACGGATGGGTTGAAGTAATAGATTGATTTTCAAGATAAATAAAGAAAGACCCGGTTTGTTCCGGGTTTTTTTATGCGCATCTGTAACATTTAAATACCTTAGCCGTCATATGTATTGAAGTGCCCAAAGCCATTGAATGACAATAGAGGAGTACAATAAAGCTGTTGATCTGTTTTCGGACCGAGTGTTCAGGTTCGTTGTGAAGAATATTAAGGATGTCCATAAGGCAGAAGATATTGTACAGGACAGTTATGAAAAGCTATGGAAATATTACGAGAATGTCAATTTTCTGAAAGTCAGGCAGTATTTGTTTTCCACAGCTTATCATACCTTAATAGACCGGATAAGGAAAGAAAAACGTATCAGTTCAACAGAAGACATGAAACTGGCAGAAAACGGACATAACGAGCAGTTTTCTGATATTAAGGAGGTGCTGAACGAAGCAATAGAAAAGCTCCCTGAAATTCAGAAGATGGTTTTATTGTTGCGTGATTACGAAGGGTATTCATATAAAGAAATTGCCGAAGTGGCTGAACTTAACGAATCGCAGGTGAAAGTTTATATTTACAGGGCGAGGGTATTTTTGAAGGAATATATTGGGAGCATTGATGTTTTAGTGTAGTATGAAAATCTCAAGAAATAATTATGAAGCTTTTTTCCTCGATTACCTTGAAGGTAACCTGGAAGAAATTTATGTGGATGAATTTATTGAATTCCTTCAGCAAAATCCTGATTTAAAGGAAGAACTTGAGAATTTCCGGGCAATTGCGATTGATTCTTCTGAGGAAAAGTTCCCGAATAAAAAAAATCTGTATAAAGAAAAATATGATTCTGTTCCTTTATTTAACAATACTTCTGTAGGTTTTCTTGAAAACGACCTGACAGAAAGTGAAAGATCGGAATTTGAAGAATATTTAAATAAACATCCTGAAAAACAAAAAGATTTTCAACTGTTTCAGAAAACAAAACTGGTTGCCGATGACTCAGTAATTTTTAAGAAAAAATCATCGTTGCGCAAATCTACTACAGCACAGAAATTATGGGCTTATACAATCCGCATTGCTGCAATTCTGATTTTGGTCTTTGCATTTTCAGTGTTATTGCGACAACATTCTGAAATAGAAACCCCGCCTCCTCAGATTGTTAAACTGGAACAAAATAATGTATTACCTAAAAATGAACTGCCTCAGAAACCTCAGAAAGAGGTGAAAAAGGAAACTGAAAAAATTCAGGTCAAACCACTTGTAAAAGATACAATTAAAGCAGAACCCGTTAAAAGTATCAGGGAAAATAACAAGGGCAGGATTAAAGGTGATGACTTTGTTGTAATTGAAAGAGATACCCTGGTTCCAAAAACCATTGGAATGAAAAATATTCAATTAGCTTCTGTTCAACCTGAATTAACACTGGATGGATTTGATCTGTTGCCTAACTCAATATCCGATGATTTCCTTATGGCGGAAGAAAATTTATTAATAGGTGAAAAAATTATTGATGCAGCAGGCATAAACAGGTTTCGGTTGAATGATATTACAAAAGCCGGGTTAAAACTATTTTCAGGCCTTTCTAAAAATAAATTCACATACGATACAAACGAGCAGGGAGAAATTACCGAACTAAACCTGGATACCCGGTTGCTGGCATTTTCAATTCCTACCAAAGGAAATCCCAGGTAATTATTAAATATTGCTGTAACTTATTTCAGAAGTATTCCGTCATACACCAAACTTTAAAAAGGAAAACATGAAACGATTATTTATTTTATTGTTGGCAGTAGTTTTTTCAACTCAGCTTATAGCCCAGCCAGATACGACAAAAGTTAAAACAAAAAAGAACTTAGTCACGGTTGATGATAAGGGCAATGGCACACACGTTAAAGTGGGAAATGAAAATGGCATTGAAGTAATTACAGATGATTGGGGTGATACTACAAAAGTAAGGATTGGCAGAAGGACTTTTAAAGTAGTTGAAGACAACAGGGGCACTCATATAAATGTTGAACGTGAATGGGACCGCGATAAATGGACCGGGCATTTTAATGCTCACTGGGCAGGGATTGAATGGGGAATGAATACCTTTCAGAATACCGATTATTCAATGTACAACGGATTTGAATTTATGGACCTGAACATTGCAAAATCAATTACCGTTAACCTGAATTTTGCAGAATGGACATTTCGAAATAATGCAAATAATTTTGCCCTGGTAACAGGTGCAGGTTTCAGTTTTATGGATTTTGCATTTGATAATCCGGATTTAACCATTGTAAAAGAAAATGGATTAATTGAGCCATTTTATCATGGACTGGCTAATCCCAAAAAATCAAAACTGAATGTAACTTATCTTACTGTCCCGTTAATGCTTGAATTAAAAACACCGTTTCACCTGAATTCCACAAGGGTATATATTGCCGGAGGTGTAATAGGAGGATTACATTTGGGATCGCATACCAAATACAAAAACAAACATGATAAATTCAAGGATCAAAGTACATTTAATGTTAATCAGTTTAAATATGATTTAACCGCACGGATTGGTTTTGGCGATTTCTGGATTTTTGCAAACTATAGTATGGTTCCTTTATTCGAAACCAATAAAGGCCCTGAATTATATCCTTTAACAATTGGAGTTTCATTTCCCAATTTGTAGCATATTCTAATTTTCAAATATTTCAGGCATTGCAATTCTTTTTTGCAATGCCTTTTTGTTTGAAGAAAAACAATGTTTTTAAATACAAATCCTGTTGAAATACCTAACTTTGTTTTTGAAAACAGGATTAAACATTAACGCAATGTTTATAAACAGGATACAATTAAAACAGAATTTATCAATTGTTTTTCTTTTGGTTTTTTGTATAAACTCTTTGTTTGCACAGGAATCCGATACAACACTGATTATGTCACAACCTTCCAAAAAGGGTTTGAATTTTTCTGACATACAGGACTTAACAAAGGATGGGTTTAATTTCTGGCAGGATAATTTTTCAGGCCATTTTGCAGGGATTGATTTCGGATTAAATACATTTTTAAACAGCGATTATTCAAATTATAGTTCCGAAGATGACGGATTCATGGAAAACGACCTCATCCGTTCAAACTCATTGTTTATAAATCTGATAAACCAAAGTATAGGTTTGCAGCGGAACCGGAATACCATTGGGCTGGTTACAGGGCTGGGGCTTCAGTTACAAAGCTACAGGCTCGATAATAACACAACTATTTTTCAGGAACCGTTTGGGAAAGTTATTCCGAAAACTTTGGTTTTTGACGATAATCAGAAATCGAAACTTTCAGTATCATATATTGTTGCCCCTTTATTAGCTGAATTTCAGGTTCCGGTCAGGCATTATGCAAACAGATTCTATTTTTCTGCCGGACTTTACGGAGGCATAAGAATTGGTTCGCATACCAAGATAAAATACAGAGTTGAAAAACAAAAAGAAAAACTGAAAACGCCCGATAATTTTTCAATCCATAAATTTAAGTATGGAATAATGGCAAGGGCCGGCTACAGATGGATTAATGTTTTTGCAACATACGACCTGCAGAATTTTTTTAAAGAAGAAAAAGGACCTGAATTGACATCTTTTACTTTTGGAATTACCCTTTTGCAATTTTAAAAGGTTTGTATTTCTTCCATTGTTATTTTCTTATTCCTGATTAAAAAGATAAATTTGGATCAATTTGAAAATCAAATTTGATGAAACCATATATACTTGAAGAAACCAACTGGTCAGCAGTTAAAGGAAGTAATTTCGATATTGCAGTTTTACCATGGGGTGCAACCGAACCTCACAACTTACATCTTCCATACGGGACAGATTCTCTTGAAACAAAAGAGATTGTAAAAGAGGTTGTGGAAAAGGCATGGGAGGCAGGGTGTAAGGTCATGATGTTGCCAACAATCCCGTTTGGAGTTCAGAATCCAGGGCAGATAGAATTGCCTTTTTGCCTGCATGTAAAACCATCAACTCAGCT
>JAFGGF010000421.1 GCA_016930735.1 Prolixibacteraceae bacterium | reverse complement strand
TCAGATAAATACCTTTCAGCATCGATAGCAGCCATGCATCCTGAACCTGCTGCGGTAACTGCCTGCCGGTATTGTGAATCCTGTACATCGCCACAGGCAAAAACACCCGGCACATTGGTTTTGGATGTTCCCGGAATAGTTTTAATATAACCAACACTATCGGTATGAATGTAATCTTTAAAAATATCGGAATTTGGCTGATGCCCGATTGCCAGGAAAAAACCGTCTATTTTTATTTTAACTTCTTCTTCGTTTTCTTCTCCCTTGTTTTTTACCAGGATTGCACCTTCAACCACGCCATCGCCAAACAATCCTTTGGTTTGATGTTTCCACAGGACTTCAATATTTTTTGTTTTTTCCACACGTTCAGCCATCACTTTTGAAGCCCGGAGTACATCACGGCGGACAATCATATAAACTTTATTACAAAGCCCTGCAAGGTACATGGCTTCTTCGGCAGCGGTATCGCCGCCCCCAACAACAGCAACATCTTTTCCACGGTAAAAAAATCCATCGCAGGTTGCACATGCCGATACACCTCCACCGGCATATTTAGTTTCATCAGGAAGCCCAAGATACTTGGCTGTAGCACCTGTTGCGATAATAACTACTTCTGCTTCAATAATTTTATTGTCATCAGTCCAAACTTTGTGAACTTCACCTGAAAAATCTGATTTTGTAGCCAACCCCCAACGTATATCGGTTCCAAAACGTTCAGCCTGTTTTTTCAGGTCTTCCATCATTACCGGGCCTGTAACTCCTTCAGGGTATCCCGGGAAATTTTCCACTTCAGTAGTGGTAGTTAACTGCCCTCCCGGTTGGAGGCCTTCGTACATCACCGGCGACAGGTTTGCACGGGCAGCATAAATGGCTGCGGTATAACCGGCCGGCCCTGACCCGATAATTAAACATTTAACTTTTTCTGTTTCGGAAACTGATTCAGGATTTTTATCCTGGCTGTCATTGATATTTAAAGATTTGAACATGATATTTAGTTTTATTTTTTTGGTGAACAAAAGTACAAAACATCTTATCAAGTACAATACAGAATTCAATCAATAAAATTTAAGTCAAAATAGGGAAAATTGATGATTATAGTTTTCGTAAAAAAAATTTTGCAGTAATTGAAGCAAATACTACTTTTGCAGGCACTTTGAATCTGAAGTTAAAGAGGTTTTTGGAAGAATTTTATTCCTCCAAAGCTTTAATGAAGAAGGATAAAGCGGGGTGTGGCGCAGCCTGGCTCCGAAAAATAAGAAACTTTGTTTCTGTTATTTTTCGAGAGTCCTCGGTTTTCTGACAAATCGGAGATTTAGGAAAAGCGGGATAGCGTACCCTCTAAAATATTAAAAGTATCTAATATTGAAGTTCTTTATTTATATATTGGGATCAGAGGTTGACCAAAGCTTTTATATTGGGCAAACCGGTAACCTTATTGAAAGGGTAAAAAGCCATAATAAGGGTTCTAATAAGTCAACAAAATATAAAAAACCTTGGAAACTCATTTATTCTGAATCTCTTAATTCCCGTTCCGAAGCATATAAGTTGGAACAAAAATTAAAAAAAGCTGAAAAAAAGGGATTCTGTTTTAAAATACATTAATTCGGGGTGTGGCGCAGCCTGGTAGCGTACTCGTCTGGGGGGCGAGGGGTCGCAAGTTCAAATCTTGTCACCCCGACAAAGACAAAAGCCTTTCGCATTAGCTAAGGGCTTTTGTGTTTTTGATGAAGCTAAAAAATATTTTAAAGCGAAATCAGAAACAGAAAAGGCAGTGAAACGAAGTGACAAGGGCTTTAGTCTTTGATCATTCAATCCTTCCGGATTAATCGAAAGTAAATCTTGTGCGCCCCCAACTGAAAATCAATAAGTTAATTTGGCGTTTTTAACGCTTCTTTTTCTTTGTATCAATTTTTAGATTACTAAATATTTCTTGATTATACAAAAGGACGGTTCAATAACCGTCCTTATCTTTGAAACCCGAACACGCTTCGTGCAGATTGTTCGTAGTTCTATAAAATTACGATTTTTAACTTGAAAAATCAATTAGGAGTTGAATGTAACTATAAGAGACAAGATTGTTACCTGTTGATTTTCAATAAAAGACTTAATCCGGCTGTCCCAATGCTTTAATTAAGTTTTGCTTCAATTTTTTCAGATGTGGTGTTTCAATATCAGGATACTTGTGTGGTTTATCCATTTTTTCATGAGCAACGATTTTTACCGGAGCCTGGCTCAAAACGACTATTTCATTACCCAGTAAAATGGCTTCATCAACATCGTGTGTTACAAATATAACAGTACGCCTGTCAGCCTTCCATATTTTGGAAAAAGCTCTGATCAGATTCTGTTTCAATGCAATATCCAGCCCTTTAAGTGGCTCGTCCATAAGAATAATTTCAGAAGGCGAAGCAAAAGCCCTGGCAATGGAAACACGTTGGCGCATTCCACCGCTCAAATGTGAAAGGTAATAATCTGAATATTTTTCAAGTTCAACAAGCCGGATAAGTTGTTCAGCCTGTGATCTCCGCACACCGGCAGTTAAATCCCTGTTCATTACAAACTCAATATTTCCTCTGACGGTTTTCCAGGGTAATAAACGTGGTTCCTGAAAGATGTAAGATATAAGCTTATCTTCAAAGCCAATAAGGCTACCTCTGTTAGGATTAGTAATTTTACCGATAATATTCAGTAGGGTGGTTTTTCCACAACCTGATGGCCCAAGTATAGATGTAATCGTACCTTCTGTAAAATCAATATTAAAGTCCCGGTAGATAATATTTCCGTTATAACTTTTACTCAGATTTTTTACCTGTAATCCCATAATCACACTTTCCAGGTTACAATTTTATGTTCGCTCCAACGGATAAGTTTCTCAAAACCATAACTTATCAGAATGGCAATCAGTGTCCAGGCAATAACTACATCAACATTTAAAAAAGTCTGGGCAGACTGCATTCTTGTCCCGATACCGTATTGTGGCTGACTAAGTACTTCACCAATGATTATGGCCCTCCACCCTATTCCCATGGCACTTGAAGCACCACTGATTATAAAGGGTATAATTGCCGGGATATAAACTTCAGTAATAATCCTGCTCTTCCCTACCCTGTAAAATTTAGCCATTTCAATAATTCCGGGGTCAACACTCCTGATGCCGTCAACCACATTGGTGCAAATAAACGGGAACATGGTAAGCATTGCAATAAAAACGGGCACTACATCGGGGCTGAACCAAATAAGTGCCAAAAGTAGAAGTGCAATCACAGGAACAGACCGCACTGTGACAAGGACGGGAGTTATAAACGCATTGAATCCTGGATTGATTCCAGCCAGAATTCCAATTCCCATTCCCAAAATAGCCGAAATAATAAAACCGATTAGCCCTCGTATGATTGTCGTTCCAACAACTTTTAAAAATCCTGAGCTGCCAACTAATTTTGCAACTGTAATAAAGGTATCTTCAGGATGTGGGACAATAAAATCCGAGTCGAAATATATTGCCAGTATTTTCCAGGCAACCAGCAATATAATTACTGAAATAAAACTTATATATTGAGTTTTAGTAATAGAAATTTTCATCAGGCAGTTTTCCTCCAATAATTTCAGGATTCAAATCATAAAAAACATCCAGGTAATTTTCAACCTGCTTTTTAACATTGTGTGCTCTCTCAAAATGAAGGTTGGATCGCGGTATGGCTTGAGCAGCTACATTTTGTTCAGGTAATATTCCATAATCAACAATCAGTTTAGCCGCACTATCGGGATATTGATTTACCCATAAAGTTGATTTAATATAAGACGAAATAATTTGCTCCGCCAATTGTGGCTTTTCTTTCAGGACACTCCTTTTCCCAAGAAATGCTGTCATCGCAATTGGTGTATTCTGAAGCTTACTCCATTCAAGGTTCAGGTCAAAAATGGGGTGTACATTAGTATTTTTACTCATTACCAGGCTCACCAGGGGTTCTGAAATAACACCCAATTCTGCCTGCCCCGCAGCAACGGCATTTGCCAGGTCGATGTGGGTTGGGAAGCTGTAATCGAGGGTAATATCTTTTTCAGAATCGATCCCGTTTTTTTGCAGGAGGTAACGAAAAAGCACATCCGGGGTCATCCCTTTAGCCATAACATTCACTTTTTTATGTCTGAGGTCTTCCCAGCAGGTAATGCTTGTATCTTGACCCAGAAGGTAAAGCGTTCCCCACACAGGGACTGCAATCAGTTGATAATCCACACCTTTGTTATATAATATTGCCGCCATGGTTGTCGGGAGGATGGCAAAATCAGCTGTACCATTCAGCATCATTTTCCTGACCTGAATGGGTTCATTCAGTATATCAACTTCTATTTCGGGATTGGCAACATTGGTAATACTATCGATTAACCGGATCATACCCATTGACGAAGGCCCCTTCAGTGTTGCAATTTTATAAGAAACCTGTGAACTTTTATTATGAGATGTATTCTTACAGCCTGCTATAAAGAAAGCAATTAGTATAAAAAAAAATAATCTGTTTGCCATAAATTCAATACCTGATACAAAACTACTTATTTTAGCCATTTAATTAATACAGATTAAAAAATCTTTAAACATTATGATAATTGGAGCTGAATTATGAACTAAATCATCTTTCAATTTTTTAAAATATATAATTTTGCATTCGATAATAATAAAATCCGTATTTGCACTGCGATTCAGACTAAGTTTTAATCAAGGTTTTACGGGGCAACCAATAATCTACTAATCCGGAGGCAATCTGATGGAAAAGAGAATCGGAACAGCAATAATTCAAATCGAAAACCGTAAAAACGTTCAACTTCTGAACGATATTATCTCGAAACATTCCGAAATAATTATAGGGCGGCAGGGGCTGCCCCGAAGTAATGGTTTAGGTATTATTTCTCTTGTCCTTGAAGGTACCACCGACCAGATTGGTTCCCTTACAGGCCATTTGGGTCGAATTGATGGAATCCAGGTAAAATCGGTGCTTTTAAAAAACAGGGATAATGACTAAAATAGTTTTTTTTGCAGTTGTATTTACATTTGTTTTAACATTCAATTCTTTTGGGCAGGCCGGTCAAAAATCAATTACAGAAAACGACACTGTTCCCCTGGATAACAGGAATATCAATATTGGAGAGGTTATAGTCTCTAGCCTCAGGATGGACAGGAAATTGAGGGAACTGCCTGCTTCCATGAGCGTAGCAGGAGCTTATGAATATCAAAGGCAATCGGCAATTACACTTTCCAATGTCCTGAATTCAGAACCAGGCATAACGATGGGCAGCGACGGTGTGTGGGCAACCAATATCAGTATCCGTGGATTAGGCGAAAGCCGCCTTGTTACACTTATCGATGGCAACAGGGTGGAAACCGCTACCGACTTAACGGCTTCACTTAGCATGATTGATATTAATGATATTGCACGTGTCGAAGTTATAAAAGGGTCTCAATCATCACTTTATGGTACCGGCGCTATGGGAGGAATCGTAAATATTATTACAAAGGACGGGCATTTTGCTAAAAAGCCATTTGCTTCAGGCAATGTAACATCTGGTTTTGCTTCAGCAAATAATATGTTTTCAAACCATGCAGCTGTCAATACCGGTTCAAAAAAGTGGTACTTCAGATTAAGCGGGACATTAATAAATGCGGGCGATATTCAAACACCTGAAGGGATCCTGCCCAACAGTCAGTTTACTACAAATAATTTATCTGCTAAAATTGGATTTAAACCATTAATGAACCATTTGTTAAAAGTACAATACCAACGTAACTGGTCAACCGATGTAGGTATTCCGGGTGGTGAAGCTTTTCCCGGCCCGGCCGAAGCAACTTATACCGATATTGGCAGGGAATTATTTGCTGCCAGCTATGAAATTACCGGCATAAGTGATAAATTGACTTCGCTGAAAGTCAATTATTATAACCAGTATATCCTTCGCGATGTGGCAATGAAGCCAAATACATTTGCCCAAACTACCCTTGCCAACGGATTTACTCAGGTTACAACACCCGAATTAATAACTCCTACTGGAAAACACATGACTAGCGGGGCTCAACTACAAAGTTCATATAAATTATCTGAAAATAATAATTTTATTATTGGAGCTGATATCTGGGGGCGGAAGCTTACCACTGAGCGTGAAAAATATATCACTATAGAGGTTTTTAATAC
>JAFGGF010000078.1 GCA_016930735.1 Prolixibacteraceae bacterium | reverse complement strand
GACAAAATCGATGCCTTCTGGTCGGCGCCTGTCAAATTCTGTTGTAAGGTCAATGCCGTATTCCTGCCTCACCCAGGCTGTCATTTCACGCATGGCTTTACAATCTTCTTCATCAGAAATCCCATAAAAAGGATTGGAAGTATTGTACCATGCATCTGGGTGAAGCGAACCGGAAGTTAAAAGCTCCGGGATCATTTCAAATAAAGGTTTTATCTGTTCTTCCCTGAATGTCCCCTGATTCCAGTTACGATAATTGCTGGCCCTGTAAGCCATATGGTCGCACCAAATATAACCTTCGTGATAATCGCCGTTTCCCCACCTGACAATTATATCTCTGTCTTTATAAACAGGTCCCAATTGGTTATCATCGAGGTAAATATCGGAGAAATTAACATGCAATGAAACAATGGTATTGTATTTTGGCGCTTCACGGATCAGCCAGCGTAAACTTTCAAGTGCTGATTCATCTTCCGGATTTTTTAGAGCTTCATTAACTTTGGAAAATGAAGGATAACCGGTATCGTGCCCCCGGTACTGCCAGCCAACAAGATAAACCATTTTGGGCATACCCCTGGAAATGTTATCAATCTTTCGGATAATTTCCAAAACCTGATTTGCATTTAACTCAGGTGTGTTTTCTACCGGACAGTAATCAACTCCTATTTTATAAACAAAGGTCTGGTCGTATTCATGTTCATAAGGGTAAAGCATTTCACCATAACCACCAACTTCTGAACCAGATTGTGCAATAAGATTTAGGGGAATCAAGTAAAATAAGATCAGAAATACACCAGCGTATTTTAATATCATTTATTGAAAATTTTATTAATGATTATACTTTGATCATTTATTTTTTATAAATCTAAAAACTTTCACCGAATGAGAAGGAAGAGTCACTGTTATAAGATCCTTATCGCCATTAACATTATTTTTCTCCCAAACATCGAGAATTTTATAATCTTTCATTTTATATGGATCAGTAGCCCAATAGTAATCGTTTGACTTTAATAAAACCGGTAAATTGACTTCAAAAGTTTTTTCTTCATCGCTACGGTTAAGTAAGCAAACAGCCTTTTCATCGCCGGCAAGTTTTTTTATCCAGATTTCATAATCGCCATTATCACGAAGGCAAAATGCCTGTTTACCCAGAGTGTCCTGGTTTATGGCAATCATTTCCTTATTTGTCAAAATTTCCAGTGTTTCCTTATCCATATTCTGAAGATCGTTCCCTGCCATCAACGGAGATGCCAGCATACACCACAATGAAAAATGGGTCCGGTATTCCTCTGTAGTCATGCCACCATTACCGACTTCCAGCATATCGGGGTCGTTCCAATGTCCTGGCGCGGCATAATTAGCCAGCTCTTTCTGCGCATCGAAAATTGCCATCATTGCATCCCATCGGTCCACAATATCGCCGGTAGTACGCCACAAATGGCCAACATCTTCAGCCCATTCCCATGGCTTGTTTTGTCCCCATTCGCATAAGCTGAAAACAATGGGCCTTCCGGCTTTATAAAGTGCATCGCGCATAATTTCGTACGATGCTTTTGCATTTTGTGTAGTTGAATAGCACCAGTCGTATTTTAAATAGTCAACATCCCAACTTGCATAAGTCCTGGCATCCTGAAATTCATAACCACGTCCGCCTGGCCTCCCCTGACAGGTTTTTGTACCTGCACATGAATAAATACCAAATTTTAATCCTTTTGAATGGATATAATCGGCAAGGAATTTCATTCCATGCGGGAAACGCTCTTTGTCGACAATTACTTCGCCATTTTCATTGCGGTCTACCTGCCAGCAATCGTCAATAACAATATATTCATAGCCGGCATCTTTCATTCCGTTGCTTTCCATAGCATCTGCAATTCCCATAATTAATTCTTCACTAACATCGCAACCGAATTTATTCCAACTATTCCATCCCATGGGTGGAGTCTGTGCAAGATTTTTAAATTTCTGAGCTGGTAGGTTAAATACAATAACTGAAAACAATATGAGTAAAATATATGACTTCATTACAATAAAAATATTTGGAAAACCAACCCCTCAATCCTCAAAAGGTAAAGAGGGGAAGGTTTAGACTAAACTAAAACTATTTATGAAAAATAACCCAATATAACTCTTAGTACCAGGTATTCATCGATTAATTATAGCCAGGATTCTGTGCTAAGTCTGCTTTATCCAGTTCATATTGAGGAATAGGTTGCAGATAATACTGTTCCGGCCATAAACGTTGTTCGTATTCAATAACATTATAAACTTTAGTATCGCTATTTTTATCCTTTACAATACGAATACCCTTGATTGGCTTATTAAATTCAGCATATGCAATTTTCCAACGGCGGGCATCATAAAACCGATTTGTCTCAAAACATAACTCTATTCGGCGTTCATGGCGAATCTTATCTCTCAATTCATTGCCTGAAGCGGTTACCGGAGGCATTGATATACGTTCTCGTACCATATTCAGGTAAGTGCGTGCTGTTGCTTCATCACCGGCTTCAAACGAGGCTTCAGCATAATTCAGCAGGATTTCTGCATACCTTAAAATAATCCAGGATGTACTTCTGGGATATTGTTCTTCCTCAATATTGTATAAGGGATCCATTGATTTTCTATAAATATAGCTCATGTCGGGGCAATCATGTTTTCTGGTTGGATTTCCTAAACTGCTGTTTCCATATACTGAATTATCAATTCTAAAACCCGGATCGGATGGCGATAAAGTATAATTGTTATTTTCTTCTGCAACCCAGAATTCTACCTCGGCATTGTTAATCCAGTGAGAGCCATCGAAAGTTACGCTTGCATAAAAACGAGGGTCACGGGTTTTCAGCGGATTTCCTGAACCATCGACCTGCCCGTTTGCCCCGATTCCGTATGGGTCGGCAGCATCAACCGGATTATCCCAGTCAAATGATGTCCCGTCACTCCATTCAAATGCATCAACCAAATCCTGATTAATCATGGTTGTTGACCAGCCACCTGCATAGCCGTTGCCATCAATTCCGCCACCAAGGCCTTCAACAATTTGAAAGTACTCAAAATATCCATCCATATTAACAGCATCGTTACCTCTTGAAATAATAATTTCGTTGTTTTTATTGGTAAGAAATATCTGTTTAAAATCAGGTTCCAACTCATAATTATTAAGATCGATTACAGCTTTTGCTGCTGTCGCTGCTGCCTGCCATTTTGTTTTATCTCCAGATGTATTGAATAAAGGTGATGCAGCATATAACAGCATCCGTGATTTTATAGCCAGGGCTGCGCCTTTTGTCATCCGTCCCCAGTTTTTATCTTCGGAATAGTTTAATGGAAGCATATTTGCAGCTACGTCTATATCAGAGACTACCTGTGCAACTGTCTCATCAAACGAATTTCTCGTACGGGTAAAATCGTCATCGAGGCTAAATGGTTCAGTAACAAGGACAACTCCTCCATAACGTACTGCCAGATCCATATAACTCCAGGCCCGTAAGGTTAAAATTTCAGCTTTTAACCGGTCCTTTTTTTCCTGCTCTTCATCTGTACTGATTGGAACGTCATCGATATTTGCTAAAAAGACATTACAGCCTTTAATAAATTCATAGTGGTATCTCCAGACATCAATACCGGTAGTTATGGAAGGAGACATTACTCCGCTCCAGTAGTCGTAAATGCCATGGTATCCGTATTTATGAGTGGCTTCATCAGTAAATACACTTAACTGATAGGCTCTGATCCATTCATACCAACCCAGTTTGGGCAATACCTTGTATTGATTATTAACGTATGTTTCAACAAGATTAAGATCTTCCCAGACAGCAGCTTCCGAGAATTTATCCAATGGCTGTTTATCTAAAAGATCGTCGCTGCATGAAAATCCGGCGAAGAAAATTAGTATTGCCAATATATATTTAAATTTATTTTTCATCTGATTTTGTATTAATTTATTCAGGTAATTCATAAAACTCATTTTTATTATTAGCAGTATTATAAAGTTATCCTGACTCCAATATTGTAAACCCTGTTTGAAGGATAAAATAATCCAAGTGTGTTTACAATTTCAGGGTCGTAGTTTTTGATCTTGTCAAATAATAACAAGTTCATACCGCTCACATAAATCCTGGCATTCCTTATTGAAACCTTTGAGGTAATCTTACCTGGCAGATTATATGCTAATTCGAGGTTTTTTAACCTGACAAATGATGCATCTTTTAACCAGAAATCTGACTTCAGCGTGTTGTAGCTTTCTGAACGATGATAAAATGCACGTGGCATAGTAGCACTTTCAGCTGTTTCTGGTGTCCAGCGGTCATTATACATCCATAGAGGGATATTGATATCTCCATTCCGCTCAGTCGGATTGATATAAGTTTTTACATCAGCCTGCCCCTGCCAAAGCATACTTAATTCGAATCCCTTGTATTCGAAGTTTATATTTAGCCCAAAAATTACCTTAGGAATTGGCGATTCATATAAACGAACCTTATCAAGGTCATCAATTTTTTTATCGTCATTCATATCCAGGTATTTGATATCGCCAACCTGGGCTCCTGGCCGTTTAACTTCAGTTGCATCCAGTTCTTCCTGAGTATTGAATATACCATCAGTTTTATATAATAACCATGAATCAATAGGGTGACCTTCCTGTTTTTGATAATCAGGTACATTAGGTGATTCATCCATAAAGATGATTTTATTGGCAGTATAAGTAAAATTACCACTAACACTGTATGCAAATTCACCTATTTGTTTCCGATGTGACAACATCAGTTCAATCCCCTGATTCTGAGCTTCACCAATATTTTCATCAGGTAGCGACATGCCTGCATAAACCGGAACTGATGCATTCCTTGTGGCAAGAATGTTACTTCTCTTCGAATAAAAGTATTCCAGTTCAAATCCAAGTAATCCCTGTTTTACTGAGCCTTCTAATGCCAGGTTATAAGAATTGGCGACTTCCCAGGTAATGGCAGGATTTGGGGTTCCTGTAAAATAAAGTGTGGAAACAACAGACGGATTGGCACCAAGCACGTAACTACCCCAGGCGTCCTGTAGTTTTGCAGTTGCAAGGTACTGGTAATCACCTACATTGTCGCTACCCATTTGTCCGTAAGAAGCACGCAATTTCAGATTATCGACAGTCGGAAATTTTTCAGCCATAAACGGCTCTTCAGAAATGCGCCAACCAACAGAAATCCCGGGAAACCAACCAACACGATTATCTTCTGAGAATTTGAGTGATTCATCCCTTCTTAAGGTAAAGTCGAGAAGGTATTTTTCTTTGTATGTATAAGCGAACCTCCCAAAGAAATTACGGTATGCAAATTCATAACCTGAACCATCATTTTTTTGTGTATTTGCATCACCTGCAAAAAGATAAGGTATTTTATCTGATAAGAAACTGCTTCGTGTAGCATTGATCCATTCGGTATTTATTGAATATTGTTCATATGCAACAAAAGTATTTATTGAATGATCGTCAAATACTTTTTCATATCCAAGTTTACCATTAAGTGTGTATTTATAAGAATTATAATAATAATCATAAAGGCCTCTGCTCATTACAGGTGTTACATTTAAATTGCTGTATTCCCCGGTTGAATTGTCATAGGCATACAAATCGTAACTTTTTGAGAATTCTTTAGTCCTTGTATTTGTAAAATCATATGCTGCCGTACCTTCCAGAAATAATCCTTCCGTAATAAATGGCAGGTCCCAACGGGCTGAAGCCTGGGTATTGATTGCAGTAACCAGGTCGTTTTTTTCTCCACCTTTACCGCGAATGGTTTCAACCACATTGTTGTCAAAAATAGAAGCCGGTAATCCGTTTACATAAAAAATAGGGCTTGTAGGCCTGATTGCCAGCATATAATCAAAAAATCCGATTTCAGAGTAGCCAACAGCCTGGTCATAGGTTGAACCTGAGCCAACTGCCCGGCGGATATCATCCCTTCGTCCGTTAATATCGACTGAAACATGCAGGTTTTTACTAACAGTAGCATCAATATTTGAACGTACATTGTAACTGTTAAAGTTGTCAATGCCTTCCTTAAAATATGAGTCTTTAAACAAATACCTTCCTGACACATAGTATTTTACGGCTTCATTCCCACCTCTTAATGAAATTGTGTGAGTTGTTTGTGGGGCAAAGTCCTGAAGCATATAATCTTTGATATCATAATTCGGGTATAGGTTTGGATCGGCTCCCAGTTTGTATTTTTGTATTTCTTCATCGGTAAATATAAATCCGTTTCTTTGTGCTTCTGTGTAATAGTTCGCAAATTGCCACGAACGCGCCATATCCGGGATTCGGGTTGGTTGGGTCAGCCCGAAATCTCCTGTATATTCAATAGTTGGTTTACCTTCCTTACCTCGTTTTGTGGTAATCAGGATTACACCGTTTGCAGCACGTGATCCGTAAATCGCTGCGGAAGCATCTTTTAATACAGAAATACTTTCGATATCGTTTGGATTGATTCTTTCGAATCCGCTTCGGTTGGCAATACCATCAATAATTATTAACGGGCTGCCACCTTCCCAGGAGCTTTTTCCACGGATATTGATTTGGATATTTTCATTTCCGGGGCTGGATCCACGGCTGTTTACTATCACACCTGTCATTTTACCTGTTAATGCAGCGCCAAGGTTTGTTGAAGGGATTTTTGCCAGGTCGTCTCCTTTAACTGTTGCAATTGAACCGGTTACTGTAGCTTTTTTCTGTGTACCATAACCAATTGCCACAACTTCATCAATGCCAATGGTTTCTTCTTCCATTGTAACATTTAGCAACTGCCTGCCTTCTATTGGCAATTCCAGGGTCTTCATCCCGACAAACGAAAATTTTAGTACCTCGGCATTCTCAGGCAATTTAATAGTGTAATTACCTTCACTATCGCTTACAACACCAACTGTTGTTCCAACAACTACAACAGTAACCCCCGGCATTGGCTGGCCTCTTAAATCGGTAACCTTCCCCCTTACCTCAGCTTGCTGGTAGAGGATGTCGTTTAATTCATCGTCTTTATTTAAGATAATCTGCCTGTTTGTTATAAGGTATCCAACATCTGTATCTTTAAACAGACCATCCAGAATTTCATTTATTTTTTGATCTTCCACACTAATATCGACCTTACGGTTCACATCAATTGTTTTTTGATTAAAAAGGAAATAGAATTCTGAAATATTTTCAATTTCATCCAATACCTGCTCGAGAGGAGCATTATGGAATGAAAGGCTTAGGCGTGTTTTCTGTGAGTAGGATGTAACTGCCAATATCTGAAAGGCACTGACTAAGATAATAAATACAGTTAATCGCATAATTTTTAATAATTTTATAAGGGTGTATCTCCCCTTAATAATTCGTATTTTTTTCATAAATTTGAAAACTTTTAGTAGGGTAAATAAATTTGTTTAGAATCGCTCTGCTATTTTCAACAGGAAGGTGGCTTCAACACTTTCCTGTTTGATTTTTAAGTTTCAGGTTTTTTCATAGGCAATAATTTATAATTTTTATTATACGTTAGAATTACTTTCTTTTTTAGAAATTCATTGTCATTGTTCATTATACGGTCTTCGATTTTATAGCTTATGGGAGCTGAAAGTGACAATAATCGTAAAATTTCAGATAATTGTTCATCAACAAAAGTTGCCCTGTATCTAATATCATTAAGTTCTTTATCCTTTATTACAAATTCTACGTTATACCACCTTCCCAACCTTTTAGCCACTTCAGGCAGAGGCTCATTCCTGAAAATCAGTTTTCCTTCTTTCCAGGCAACATAATTTTGGGCATCGATATTTTCTATTTGGGCAGATCTTTGATTTTTATCCAGTGAAAATTTTTGGTCAAAGTCAAGCTTAGTAGAGAATTTCCCGGCTTTATCTGTAATTTCAACCTTCCCTTTTACAAGAATTACTTCGGAAACTGCATCATCTTCAAAAGCCATTACATTAAAACTTGTTCCCAAAACATGAACATTCATCCCTGAAAATTCTACGGTGAATGGAGATTTCTCGTCGTGGACTACATCAAAAAATGCTTCACCATTTAGTAAAACATGCCTGTTATTTTTGAAAGGTATTTGATATTTTAATACAGAACCTGTATTTAGCCATCCTGTTGTTCCATCAGGCAAATGAAATTTTGACCTGCTTCCAAGTGGAGTATGAATCTCGGAATAGGCAATTTCATTTCTCAGAATTGCTGAATTTTTGTCATTTTTATAAAGTATTATAATTGTAACTATAGCTGCAATTAAAAGAACCGCTGCAATTCTTGAATAATTATACCACAACCTTCTTAGTAACTGATATTTTTCAGGTTTCTCATCGTTAATTATATAATGTATTTTGTGAAGGATGTATTGAAGGTCTTTCTCAAATTTTACATCGGTATTATTTAACTCAAGCCAGTCTTCCCTCATAAAGACGTCCAGTTGAGTCCTTCCTTTTTTATCCTGCATGGCTTTTTTTAAAGCCTCGAAATCATCTTTTGAATAATTTCCTTTTTTATACCGATTGTAATTTTCTTGTGTTAGCAAAGCTTTTGTTTTAAAAGAATTTGTTTAGTTATATAAAAAAATGGCTTGTTGCCCCTATTAAAATTTTTATGTTGTAAAACACTAATAGAGGTGGAAATGTAGCAAAGAAATTAAACAGCGATATTTACTATAAGAAAAGGCTGAAATATAATAATCCGGTTAAACCTTCTTTTTTAAGATTCTTTTTCAGGTATTTAATAGATTGAGAAATGTGGTTTTCCACAGTTTTTTCCGAGATATTTAATTCAAAGGCAATTTGTTTTACCGGAAGTTCTTCTTTTTTTCGTTTTAGAAAAATTTCTTTTCTGCGGGGTGGCATTTCTTCAATCAGCTTTTCAACTTTGCTAAGTAATGTTTTATAATCGATCTGATTATTAGTGTCTTGTTCGAAAAGGAACAGTTCATTTAAAAGCTCGTGCCTGTAATTATTTTCTTTAAGTTTTTTATTAAACTGTGCTTTGATACAATTTGAAGCAATGGTAAAAAGGTAAGATTTAAATGAAAGGTCAGCATTAAGGTTTTTTCTTTTTTCCCATACTTTTAAAAAAACATCCTGGACAACTTCTTCTGCATCAATATCCGACTTTAACAGCGATAAAGCAAAAAGGAAGAGCCGTTTGCTGTAATTATCAAATAATTGGTTGAAAGCAAGATAATTGCCTTTCTTAAGGGAATTAACCAGTGAGTGTTCAGAATTTTTAACTTGTTTGCCCACTTGTTCTATTAAATTTTAGGATAATTTTTAAAAGTAATTTTTTGAATTAGTATTAAATATTAATCTACGATTATTTTTCAGATGATCCTACCTACTTGTTTTCACATACAAATATAATTAATAACCAAATGATTTATCTGATTTTAATCATTATTAAACATAAGGAAATACATCTCGGAATTAAACTAGTATTATAATTTTTATAACGAAAGGTTTACGACGGTAATTCCTGCTCCACCAAACTGTACATGTTCATCTTTAAAGTTTTTAACCATGGGTTCTGCCCGCAGGAAATCGCGGATCGATTCTTTTAATATTCCATTCCCTTTCCCATGCAATATCCTTAATTGTTTAACTTCGAGCATTATGGCATCGTCGATAAAAGCCTGTATATTTGAAATGGCTTCCTCGACACGCTGCCCCCTGATATCGATATCGGGTTTAAAGTTCAACCGTTTCTGAGACAGGTTTTCAAGGATATTTGCTTTGGTTTTGTTTCTGGTTTTATTTGCCTGTTTTTTACCTACTTTTTCAATTTGTGAACGCGGTACGGTAGTCATTAGCTGCCCGAATGCGACAACCACATTTTTTTCATTAAACTGGATGATCTCACCAAACGTTTCCTGGCCGATTAACCGAACAAGGTCGCCATGCTCCAGTGTACCTTCAGGTTTTTCCTTCGCCTTAACTTTTGTTTCTGCCTTAAACTCTTCAGGTCGCCTCTCATTCCGCCTTTTTTCTATTTCTTTTAATTTATCAATTTTAAGCCTGATTTTTTCATCATTGGCGATATTACCCGATGCCACCTCTTTTTTTAATTGCTCAAGTTCATCCCTTATGGTTTTTGTTTTTTCCTTGTCAGCCTGTTCTTTCCTGATTTGCTGAATTGTATTTTCAATTTTTTTGTTTACTCCGGCAAGCAGTTTTTCAGCTTCCTCATTAGCTTTTTTCAGGATTTCTTTTCGCTGACGCTGGGTTTCTTTAAGTTCGTTTTCATAATTGGCAGCAAGGTCATCCAGTATCTTTTCGACTTTCCTGATTTTTTGCCGTTTACTCTCCCAGTATCGTTTGTCACGGACAATGTTTTTCAGGTTTTTATCAAAATCGATGTGTTTTTTACCGATTTTTTCAGTGGCATCCTGAAGGATGTCTTCCGGCAAACCAATTTTACGTGCAATTTCAAAGGCAAATGAACTTCCGGGTTTCCCGATCTCAAGCTGGAAAAGCGGGTTCATATTCTGTGAGTCATAGAGCATGGCCCCGTTTACAATCCCTTCAACCGAGGCTGCAAAATGTTTCAGGTTTGTATAGTGGGTAGTAATCACACCGTATGTACCTGTATTGTTTAATTTGTTCAGAATCGATTCAGCAATTGCCCCGCCAAGCATAGGTTCGGTACCAGTCCCGAATTCATCGATTAATATCAGTGTTTTAGGATTACAGTTAGCTGAAAAGTACTTCATGTTCAATAAGTGTGAACTGTAGGTACTCAGGTCGTTTTCAATCGACTGTTCATCGCCGATGTCAATAAATATTTGATTGAAAATTCCGGTTTTGCTTCCTTCTCTAACCGGGATTAAAAGCCCGCACTGAAGCATATACTGGATTAGCCCGACTGTTTTCAGGCATACCGATTTACCACCAGCATTGGGGCCTGAAATCAGAAGAATGTGGTCTTTTTCAGAAAGTGAAATATTTAAAGGGACAATTTTACGGTTTTCCTTTTTTAACGATAACATCAGCAGGGGGTGGATTGCATTTTCCCAGATAAACTCCTGCGAATCTGTCAGTTCAGGTTTGATGGCTTCAAATTTTATTGCCAGCCTGGCTTTTGCACGGATAAAGTCGATTTCACCTAAAAACTCATACGATGCCCCCAGTTCTTCAATATAAGGCCTGATGTCGTTTGCAAATTCAATAAGTATTTTTATTATTTCCCTGCGTTCAGCGTATTCGAGTTCCCTGATTTCGTTGTTTAGTTCAACAATTTCAGTTGGCTCAATGTAAGCTGTTTTTCCTGTTGCCGACTCATCGTAAACAATACCTTTAAGCTGCCTTTTTTTAGCCGAAGAAATGGGGATCACAGCCCGGCCATCCCTGATGGCTATTGAAGCATCTTCATCTACCAGCCCGTCTTTTTGTGCTTTTTTCAGGATTTGCTGGATTCGTCTCGACATGCCCGATTGTTTTACCAGGATATCTTTCCTTATCTGTGCCAGTTCGGGTGAAGCATTGTCACGGATTTTACCTGTTTTGTTCAGGATGGAGTCAAAACGGTCGTAGATGTAAGGGAAAACCTGTATGAATGAGGCTTTTTCGGAAAGCAAAGGGAATTTCTCTTTTTTATCTTTATTGAAAAAGTTGACAATTGCCCTGACGGTTTCGAGCGATTGTTTCAGTTCCCAAATATCTTCCTCTACTATGTAACGCCCTTCAATCCTGATTTTTTCCAGAGCAGGCCTCACATCGTAAAAATGGCTGATCGGAAATTGGTCATATTCATTTAATATCCTGACAAATTCGTCGACTTCGCTGAGAAGTTTGTTCAGGATGCCATAATCATCTGAAAACCTTATATTTTCAACCCATTCCCTGCCTAAAGTGCTGATACAATTTTCAGCAAGCATTGCCCGGATTTTATCAAAACCGGTTTTAATTTCAAAATTTTCAGGATAAGTTCCCTGCATCTTTTATTTTTTGTCAAAAGTAAAGAAACAGGATTAAAGTATAAAACCGAAAATAAAAGATTAATTTTTAATTTTTCTGGCTTTAGTTTTTATTTGTTTTTGGTTGTAAAAAATATGCAAACGTAAAGTTAAGTGATTTAATACCAATTACCGGATCGACACCATTTCTTTCATTAAACTTGTAGGCAAATTTGAATTCAGCAAATCTTGCTTCGTTTTTATAATAATCAAATCCGATATTTACTGCATAACCCGGCAAAAATCTTTTAAACGTAATATTATCATTAGTGTAAATAACACTTTGCCCTTCATGTATTCTAACTTCTTTATGAATTGTTTTTAAGGCAAGTAATTGTTTAAATCCCATTCCGGCATAAATTATTGGACGGATTTTTCCTTTTGGGTAAGTATATTTTAATCCGGTACTGATATCCAGGGGCAGGCAGTCAATGGTGTTTGTAATTTGTATTTCCTGGTAGCTATAATCTTTTATATCAAAGCTTTCATAATTAGAAATCCCAATTTCTGCAAGGAGTATAAAAGATAATTTTTCACTTACCTGGGGCAGGATCAAATCAGCAGTAACTCCAAGTATCGGCGAGACAGAATTATTATAATTTTCAGAAAAATAGTATCCATCAGATATGGAAATAGTAGAATGAGAGATACCGGCATTTAAAGCAAGGTTTAATTCTACCCACTGAATTTTTTTAGTGTAATCAATGCATTGGTCATCATCACAAACATATTCGTGGTACTTTTTTGTAATTGAAGCCAATGATCTGTGATTCAATGACGTTTTATCAATTTCAGGAAATAACTCCGGATATTGGCTGAAAATATATTTTAATTTTCCAATATATTTTTTGTATTCAAAAACGTAATTTTTACTGGTTTCTCCAAATCTTACATTTTTATTTACTTTATCAAGTTGAGTTATCGTATGGTCTTCCTGTTCGATTAAATAATAACTGGCGTTATTTGTTGCATAGTAGTAAAGGTCGACTATTCCGTCAATAATGTATTCAACAAAACCATTTGTTTTAACAGAATCAATTTCAAATTCTTTGGAAATATAATATTTACTTTTGGTAAACCTGTATGAAAATATTTCTCCGGGCAGATATTCAACCGGATCAGAGCTTTCATTGGATTTAAAGGCACAAATCCTGCAATTTCTTATATCGCCACGATAATCGATAAAACCGGTTATTGTATCATGTTGATTGGTAATAATATAACCCGGACGGAAATCGGTTTGAGGATATACATTTATATTAATAAACAGGAAAAAGAAAGAAATAATAAATAGATGTTTTGTATATTCTTTCATATTAAGGTTTTTTTGATTTTGTCTGAATATTTTACATTTAATAAGGATTCTTAAATTAATGTAGCAAATTAGAAACCATAAGTTTCAATTTTATAATGTTTTAGGGCATTTTTAATAATGATTTTTATATTAAATTATTTACACTAAATTATTAATACCGACTGCAATTATCTGTATTTAGTAAAAACTATCCTTTGGGAACTTTTTCATCGGGATACCGCAGGGCATATTCCTCCCAGAATTTTTTCACTTCTGTTTTCATCTCTTTGGCCAGAGACAGAATTCCAAAAAGGTTTGGAATAGTCATCAGAGCAATTGTAATTCCTGATAAAGTCCAGATGATAGTTGTATCAGTAAATGAAGCTATAAAAAATCCTATAACATAAATTATATGGTAGAAAATTACATACTTCGATCCAAAAAGGTAAGTAACAGCCCTGTCGCCGTAATACGACCAGCTGATAGCTGTGGAAAAAGCAAACATCAGCAATCCGAATGCAACAATATATTTACCGTAATCGCCGAACCAGCTTCGTGTAAAGGCAACAGTTGTCAAAGGAGCACTGTGCATCAGTGATTTCCCGGTAAGATAAAGGTTGTCCTGGCTAACCAGTTTTCCGTTGTTAAATTCAATTTTTCCTGAAAATGGCTGGTCATTAACCCAAACCTTTACATCTTCAGCCACCGAACGTGCATGAAAGACTGTAGGCTGGTTCTCAATAATTCCATCGGTTACATTTAATGATCCGATCAGAAGCGGTAAATCCTGTTTTTCACTGAGGTAATCCAGCAGGGCAACCCGGTCTTTTTCAACTTTATCGTCGTAATTTCCTGCAAAAACTACCAGGTCAGCTTCCTGAAATTTATTATCATGTTTTTCGGTCCATACACCCGATGACAGTAAAACCAAACCGGTAAGGGTACAAATAATTATTGTATCGATAAAAGGTTCCAGTAATGCAACCAATCCTTCCGAAACCGGTTCATGGGCACGTGCCGCAGCATGGGCAATGGGAGCTGAACCCTGGCCTGCTTCATTTGAAAACAAACCCCGGTTTACACCCCGGTTAAATGCAAATGCAATGCTTCCCCCCAAAAATCCTCCGGCTGCTGCAGTGCCTGTAAATACATCGCCAAAAATTGCCTTTATTGAAGGAATTAAGTTTTCGGCATTATACAAAATGACGGCAAAAGCACCCAGAAAATATACAATAGCCATAAAAGGCACCAGGGTAGAAGTTACTTTGGCAATCCTTTTAATTCCGCCAATAATAACTGCACCAAGAAGAATAGCCAGAACTCCACCGGTTATAAAATGATTTAGTCCGAAAGTTTCAAATAACGAATTGGAAATGCTGTTAATCTGAGGTAAACTACCCGTTCCGAAGGAAGAAAGTACTGTAGCTATTGCAAATATTACAGCCAGCCATCTCAGATTCAAACGGTTTTTCATGTAGTACATAGGGCCTCCGGCAATACTGCCATCCTGGGCAACTTCGCGGTATTTATGTGAAAGGGTTACTTCAACAAACTTGGTTGTCATACCAACGGCTGCCGTTACCAGCATCCAGAAAAGAGCTGCCGGGCCACCCAAATGGATTGCCAGTGCAACCCCGGCAATGTTCCCGGTACCTACTGTCCCCGAAAGGGCGGTAGTTAATGCCTGAAAATGGGAAGTATCACCTTTATCGCCCTCACGATCAAACTTTCCACGTACTATTCGTAATGAATGTTTTAAATAACGAAATTGAGGAAATTTCAGGTAAATTGTGAAAAATATACCCGTTCCTAACAAAAAATATACAAACCATTGTGATCCTCCGATGTAACCATCGATGAGTGAAAGAATGTCGTTGAGTCGATTCATGAGCCCTTTTTTGTGTTAAAGGGACTAAAAATAACATTATCTTTTTATTTCAGAAAGAACATTTTGTTTTGTAAAAGATTAATTATACAAAATCAGGATTGATATCGCTATTTTACCTGATGTCCGAATTTGTAATGAAGCGCAATGGAAAACTGATAATGTTTATCCAGTTCATAGTATGGATACGAACTCCATAAATAAAGTGGTTCAAGTTCAAGGTTTTTATTGATCGGAATATTTGAAGTTAAATATCTGCTTTCACCTCCGAGAATCCCGTATCTGATATTCAATCCGTTATTTAACCAGAAGCCAGTGCCAATTTCTATTTGCTGGGGAAAACCCGGAGAAGGGGAGGGGAAATGGTCTGCCAGTTTATAATTTACAAAAACGGTTTTTAGTGTTCCGGCACGCAGGTAAAATTGCGGATAAATGAAAGTCCTTCTGCTTCCCGTTTCAGGAAACTTAGCGGGTTTCTCCTGACGCCAGTCCTCAACTGCATAACTTAAATCACCCAAATGCAATCCTCCACCGATTCCATACCACTTGGTGTCATAATTTATAAAAGGATTAACTCCAAAAAGAAATATGTTATTATTTTTTCCGGAAGTTAATCCCAGTTCATTTTGTTTTCCCAGGTAACCATTTAATCCATATTCGGTAGATTCACCTTCTTTTTCTTTTACAACTGAATAACCTCCACCAAGAACAGAATAATCCTGTTTAAAATGCTGACTCTGGCTTATCCTGCCGCAACCACTCCCTGTTCCTATATTGTGGTAAGTTCCGAATTCCCCGGTGGCATAACCGATCCTTATTTTTTTATATGATGTTTCACTATCATCCACTGTGGTTTGACCCATGATGATAAATGCAAACAGGATCATAATTAATGCAGGTATACGGATTTTTAATGGATGATAATGAATTATTAGTTGCCATATTACTCCCATAGCTGCCGGGATCAAAACAAATACCAATACTGAAAATTCTGTTTTATCGAACCAATTCCTCAGCATATAAAGAATACCGGTTAGAATTAAAAGGTAAACTGCATTAAGAAATGGATGGTTGCCTTTTATCGTGAATTTTACAGGGACATATCTTCTTTCGCGTAAAAATATTACAGTTGTTAGAATTAGGACAGCTGCCAAACAAATTATCTGGACTACTTTGATCTGTAAAACTGTTTTGCCCAGAAATTCGCCATTGGACAGAGGATCCCTGAAAAATTCCACAACAAACCTTCCTAAACACAGCAGCAATAAACCTGATAATGCAAGGTTTCCCGGTCGTTTCCAGAATTTCCGTAAGATTATCATCAATACTCCGATACAAAGGCTGTAAAAAATTATATAAAATGGAACAGGGTGGACGCTCAGGGACAAGCTATCGTTAACTCCGATTCTTTCGGAAAATAACTGATGCAGATAAGCAGGTGAATTAACTCCGTATTTAATTCCAAATGGCAGGCTGGTAGGATTTCCAAAACAGCAGCCAACCATTAAACATCCGACCCGCTGGACAGCCATTCCAAATGGTACTGCAATGGCAAATGCATCCAGAATGGGGTATTTTACACGTAAGAAGATTTTTGAAAGGCCGATAGCCAGAATTCCCAGTAATAACCCACCAATCATATTTTTGGAATAAATTGCCGGGAAACTCAGGTGTTCTTTAAAATACAGGATGTCTTCCTGATTTATTGAGCCCAGTTTTGTACCGGTTATAAAAAATATCCTGACAGTTACAATTATCAGGAACCAGGTTATAAGAGGGAAATTACGCTTTGTTCCTTCAATCAGGTATATCAAAAAAACAACCAGAAACGATAGCTGATAGAACAAATCGTAATACAACTGGCCGTTTTCAATATCGATAATCACAGCATAAATTTTTATGAAAATTACTGTAAGGGAATTGAATTTTTGATGTTTTTCAGCAGACCATGAATTTTTTATTTTTCAATTCTTCCCCGAATTCTGGCAAAGCTTTTTAGGCTTTATTATTTTTCACATTAGCACATTCTAAATAAATATGTAAAACTTTAATGATTTTTTTCAATTGTATTTAATAACTCTGTAAAAAAAATAATCAGAGGTTTTGGTTCCTGAAATGAAATTTATTTAAATTTGTTTATAACCATAAAACAATAAAAACATGTTACCAAAATTTTTATTAGCCGACAATTCTCAGGAAGCACCGGATACCATTTATGTGGTTCATACCGAATCACCACGTTTTATTGTTGAAAGCGATATCGAAGATTTCTGGGAAAACCAGGTTATCCACTGGATTGACGATGACCCGCAGAATGAAGATTTTATTGCAGAACTACTTGAACTGGCAGAAGAATTCCTCGAAAATGAATTTGAAAACCAGGAAGATTTATACGATAACGATTCTGAATAATTAAATAATGGAAAATCAGTATAAAGAAAAACGGTTATACCGTTCCCGCGACCGGGTCTTAGGTGGTGTATTAAGCGGATTCGCCAAATACATCAATGCCGATCCAAGTATAATTCGGGTTGCGTATGTACTTCTTTCAGTATTGTCAGCTGCATTTCCAGGAATTCTGGTTTATGTTATCTTCTGGATTGTAGTTCCTGAAGAACCTGTTGCCTCCAATTAATTGGGAGCTACTGTTTTACCTGCTTCAGCGAAAGTTGTATCCTGTTTCGTTGAATATCCAGTTCAATTACTTTTACTTTTACGTGCTGGTGAAGTTTGACAATTTCATTTGGGTCGGAGATAAACCGGTCGGCCAGCTGTGAAATATGTATCAGCCCTGATTGTTTGATCCCGATATCAACAAAGGCCCCGAATTTGGTAATGTTATTGATAATTCCTGGAAGTTCCATTCCAATCTGAAGATCTTCGATCTTAAAAATCCCATCAGCAAATTCAAAGACTTTTATGGGTTTACGTGGGTCACGACCCGGTTTTAAAAGTTCTTTTTTTATGTCTTCCAGAGTCGGCAAACCAATATTTCCAGAAATGTATTGTTTAAGGTTGATTTCTGAAAGCCGTTCATCGTTACCGATCAGTTGGCCAACAGAACATTTCAGGTCTTTTGCAATTTTTTCAACAATGTGGTACGATTCAGGGTGGACAGCTGAATTGTCCAGTGGATTGTCACCATCAGGAATGCGTAAAAATCCGGCTGACTGCTCAAAAGCTTTTGCCCCCATACGTGGCACTTTCATCAATTCCTTCCTTGACTGAAACATCCCGTTTTCTTTCCTGTACTCAACAATATTCTGTGCAAGTTGAGGACCCAATCCTGAAATATAGGTGAGTAAATGTTTACTGGCAGTATTGAGGTTTACGCCTACTTTATTTACACTCAGTTCAACTACTGTGTCAAGGCTGTTTTTTAGTTTTTTCTGATCTACATCGTGCTGGTATTGCCCGACACCAATCGATTTCGGGTCGATTTTTACAAGCTCTGCAAGCGGGTCAGTCAGCCGTCTTCCGATTGAAACAGCTCCGCGTACGGTAACATCGTATTTCGGGAATTCCTCGCGGGCAATCGAAGAAGCAGAATAAACCGAAGCACCATCCTCATTTACAATGTAAACACGCAAATCCCTGTCGAAACGGAGTTTTTTAATAAAATGTTCGGTTTCGCGGCTGGCAGTCCCGTTGCCGATTGAAATGGCTTCAATTTTATATGAATTAACCATGGAGGTAATTTTTTTTGCAGCCATTTTTTTATCTTCCTGAGGTTTATGCGGATAAATGGTTTCGTTGTGAAGCAGGGTTCCCTGTTCATCGAGGCAAACCACTTTACAACCGGTCCGGTAACCCGGGTCGATTGCCATAACCCGTTTTTGCCCAAGCGGGGGAGCCAGTAAAAGCTGACGAAGGTTTTCAGAAAAAACCTTAATGGCTTCGTCATCGGCTTTTTCTTTCGAAAGCTGTGCAAATTCGGTTTCTATGGAAGGCTGTAGCAATCGTTTAAAGCTATCTTTAACAGCGATGGAAACCTGTTCCGAACTTGCTGTAAAACCTCTTATAAATAAATTTTCCAGATGTTCGATGCATTTGATTTCATCAGGAGTTATTGAAACTTTCAGGAAACCCTCATTTTCACCCCTCCGGATGGCAAGCAGCCTGTGCGACGGGCATTTTTTCAAAGGTTCTGAATATTCAAAATAGTCGCGGTATTTTTCTCCTTCTTCATTTTTACCTTTGACAACTTTTGATTGAATTACTGCGCTAAATTCAAAACTACGACGGACAATATTACGGGCTTTTTCATTTTCACTGACCCATTCGGCAATGATATCCCTGGCACCTGCCAAAGCATCGTTAACATTCTCAACTTCACCACTTAAAAAGGTCAGGGCTCGTTCTTCCGGATTTTTTTCTTGCTGTTTCATCAGAATCTTGGCAAGAGGCTCAAGCCCCTTTTCCCTTGCAACAGAAGCCCTGGTCTTACGTTTGGGTTTAAACGGTAAATAAATATCTTCCAGTTCGGTCGGGTCAAAACAATTCTCAATCCGGTCTTTCAATTCAGGAGTTAAAAATCCCTGTTCATCAATGGTTTTTAAAACAGTTTCTTTCCGTTTTTCAAGTTCTTCAAATTTATCGGATTGGATTTTGATCTGTTCAATTTCAACTTCATCGAGGCTGCCTGTTGCTTCTTTCCGGTAACGGGCAATAAAAGGAATGGTTGCCCCGTCAGAAAGTAATTGAATGGTTTTTTCAACCTGAGTTGTTCGTATTCCAAGGTTAACAGAAATTATTTGAATAGCCTTTGCGTTCATATCAAAATTTTAATAAATGTAAAGGTAGGAAAAGTTGACAGTAAAAAGTAATCATTAGGCATTTGCAGTGTGCATGAACTGCATCAATAAAACGGCGCATTGTAGCCAATTTGAACAATTTTATTGGTTGTATCGCAGATTGAAGTATTGTTTAAGAACTCTGAACTGAAGCCCTGGGCAATACCCGATAAAACAGGCAGAAGTTTTAATGTAAAAGTCTTTTTCCCTCCATTCGAGAAGGGAGGGAATTATAAAATATTTTATTTTGCAGGGAGAAAATTAAGGGTGGGTCAAGGGCAATAATTTCTGTAATTAAAAATTAGCCTTATAAACTTCCATCCCATAGGTTTCTGTCCAGGAACACAATTCAGAAACCTGTTCTTCAGTAAGTTTTGCCTGCTTATGCATAAAAGTGTAACTTTTTAAAGGCATTTTCCCTTCTTTGGTTTCCTCGCTGATTTTTGTTAACCGGTTAATTTTATCTATGTTGGAAAGTTGCCCCCATTCTGAAAAGTTCAGTTCTTCCTTTCCTTCCTCAATATGATTATTGACATACCACGAAACCGGTGAAATCCGGTCGTACCAGGGGTAATGGGTTTGATTGGAATGGCAATCCATGCAGGCATTATTCAGGATCTGCTGAACCGGTTCAGGAACTATAGCCTGACTAAATAAATGGTTCTGATCTGCCGGTTGGTTGTTTTTTTCAGGCTGAAAAAATTGTAATCCAATAAATATGATTGACAATATTAAGAAT
>JAFGGF010000420.1 GCA_016930735.1 Prolixibacteraceae bacterium | reverse complement strand
GACTGTAAACTGCGACTGCAAACTGAACACTGCTTACTTCCTGCTTTTTATCCATTCCCTTGCATTCACAAAAGCCTGTATCCAGGGCGCAATTTCGTCATTTTTCCGGTTGTTAGGATAATAAGCCCAGTGCCAGGGTTTGAAAGCCCTTTCTAGGTGAGGCATCATAGCAAAATGACGGCCATCGTCAGAACAAATTGCTGCAGTGGCAAATTCAGAACCATTCGGATTTCCCGGATAATTATCATAAACATATTTTACCGGGATGTTGTAATTTGATTCATCCTTCGGGAATGAGAAATTACCTTCTCCATGGGCTACATAAACTCCGAGTTTCATCCCTGCCATGTTATGCATCATCACCGATTTGTTTTCCAGAATCTCAACATTCAGGAAAGCAGATTCAAATTTATGTGAATCGTTCAACTGCATTTTCGGCAATCGCTCTTTTTCTGCATAAACCAGCCCCAGTTCAACCATTAACTGGCAACCATTACAGATTCCGAGGCTCAGTGTATCTTCTCTTTTATAAAAATTCTCAAGAGCGACCCGGGCTTTTTCATTGTATTTAAAGGCTCCGGCCCATCCTTTTGCTGAACCAAGTACATCAGAATTGGAAAATCCTCCTACAAAAACGATCATATTTAAATCTTCCAGGTTTTCACGTCCGCTGATCAGGTCAGTCATGTGGACATCCTTTACATCCATTCCTGCAAGGTACATGGCATATGCCATTTCACGGTCGCCATTTACTCCTTTCTCACGGATAATTGCAGCCTTGATTCCGGATGAGTGCCTCCGTTTCAGGTCAATCCCGTAATCGGCAGCTTTCCCTGTAAAATTCTTAAAATCGAATTTTAATTCATTCTTTTTATAATTCTTAAAACGTTCCAGAGCCAATCCGCTGCCGCATTGTTTCCTGTCAAGCAAATATGAAGTTTTAAACCACAGATCGCGCAACGAATCTATATCAAAATCGTATGATTTGCCATAATTGACTATGGAAATATTCCTGCCGGATGCTGGTTGCCCAATTTCAACAAAAGCAACGTTGTTCTTATTCAGCAGTTTTTTAACTTTTTTATTGTCTTCACATTGAATAACAATTCCCGGATTTTCGCTAAATAATAATTTTACGATATCATCTTCACCGATTCCGGTCAGGTCAAGGTTCATACCTGTTTCATTGTCGGTAAAACACATTTCAAGCAAAGTGGTTATCAAACCACCCGAGCCAATGTCATGCCCGGCAGCAATCAATCCTTTTTCAATCAATTGCTGAATTGAATTAAAAGTCCGTACAAAAGCTTCAGTATCCGCAACAGTCGGAGTTTTATTTCCAAGCTTGTTTATTGACTGCGCAAAAGCACTGCCACCAAGAAAACGTTCGGTAAACGAAAAATCGATAAATAAAATTTCTTTTTCGGGATTATTCAGCAGAACCGGTTCCACCACTTTTTTAATATCTGAAACTTCACCCGATGCAGAAATGATAACCGTTCCCGGTGCGTAAACCACATCGTCTTTGTATTTCTGTGTCATCGACATGGAATCTTTCCCGGTAGGAATATTGATTCCCAGTTTGCATGCGAAGTCACTTGAAGCTTTTACAGCATGATAAATCCGGGCATTTTCACCCGGGTTTTTTGCCGGCCACATCCAGTTGGCACTCAACGACACACTCCTGATTTTATCGGTCAGCGGAGCCCAGATAATATTGGTCAATGCCTCGGCAATTGAAAGTATCGAACCACTGGGTGCATCAATCATTCCGGCAACAGGTGCATGCCCGATGGAGGAAGCAATCCCCTTTTCTCCCTGATAATCAAGTGCAACCACGCCTAAATTATTCAGCGGCAAATGTAATTTCCCAGCATCCTGTTGTTTGGCAACCCGCCCGGTTACCGAACGGTCAACTTTATTGGTAAGCCAGTCTTTACATGCAACCGACTCCAATTGCAATACATTTTCAAGATATTCGGAAACAAGCTTTTTATTATAAGAAACCGGTTTAAATTTCTCTGTTGATGATTGATCTTCAAGAACTGTTTTTGGTGGGTTCCCGAACATATATCCAAGTTGCCAGTCGATAGGTTTTTCACCGGTTTTTGAATTTTCAAAAGTGAACTGCATATCTCCGGTAGCCTCACCAATGGTGTACATGGGTGCCCGTTCACGATCGGCAATCCTTTTTAAAAGAGCAACATCCTTTTCGTGCATAACCAGCCCCATTCTCTCCTGCGACTCATTTCCGATAATTTCTTTCTGAGAAAGTGTAGGGTCGCCCACTGGTAACATTGATGTATCAATTTTTCCACCTGTTGATTCAACCAGTTCCGAAAGGCAGTTCAAATGGCCTCCTGCACCATGGTCGTGGATTGAAATGATCGGATTTTCAGATGATTCGCTTAATGCCCTGATCGCATTGTAAACCCTTTTCTGCATTTCAGGATTGGCACGTTGCACCGCATTCAACTCAATGGCATTTTCGAATTCACCTGTTGCAACCGATGAAACAGCACCACCTCCCATTCCGATGCGGTAATTATCACCTCCGAGTAAAACAATTTTATCGCCTTTTACAGGTTCTCCTTTTAAACTGTCTTTTTTTGCCCCGAATCCGATTCCACCGGCCAGCATTATTACCTTATCGTAACCATACTTTTTGAAATTCTCGAAATGTTCGAAAGTTAAAACCGATCCGTTGATAAGTGGTTGCCCGAATTTATTCCCGAAATCACTGGCTCCGTTTGAAGCTTTTATTAAAATCTCTTCAGGTGTCTGATAAAGCCAGGGGCGTTCTTCTGTCGCCTGCTCCCAGCTTCTCGATTCTTCAGTTCTTGGATAAGAAGTCATGTAAACGGCAGTTCCTGCAATCGGGATACTTCCCTTCCCTCCTCCGATCCGGTCACGGATTTCACCACCGGTACCTGTTGAAGCTCCGTTAAAAGGTTCTACAGTTGTTGGAAAATTATGGGTTTCAGCTTTTAATGAAAGGACTGTTTCAACATCGGTAACCTTAAAAAAATCAGGCTTGTC
>JAFGGF010000419.1 GCA_016930735.1 Prolixibacteraceae bacterium | reverse complement strand
GCTGTCAGGATCAGGAAGATAATTCCTTCGAGGAAAACAGCAGTTAAGGCAAATTGCCACGAATACCCCATTCCTAAAACAACAGTATAAGTAAAAAAAGCATTTAACCCCATTCCGGGAGCAAGTGCAAAAGGGAGCTTTGCAACAAATGCCATGACCAGGGTTGCAATTGCGGCAGAAAGTGCAGTTGCGGTAAAAACTGCATTTTTATCCATACCGGTATCGGCAAGCATATCGGGATTTACCACCAGTATGTATGACATAGTCATAAAAGTAGTGATCCCTGCCAGGATTTCGGTTTTTACCGTTGTACCATTGTTTTTTATGCCAAAATATTTTTTCAGCATGATTTGTTTTTAGAACGTAACTTTTGCACCCAGTGTAGGATAAACCTTCCACCCTTTATTCAGAAAATTATAATCTGTTTCAACTTCGCTGCCAAAAGCAAAATTTTTGGTAAAATTATACCAAAGCTGAGGCTCGGCCTGAAAAACAAATTTCGTTTTTTCTTGGCCATAATAAAAATCTTCACGCCAGAAATCGGCATAACCGGAGAATGAAAATTTATCGCTTAAAAAGTTTAAATACCAAACTCCGGTTAACTGAAAAGACATATTATGTTTCCCCCTGATGTACTTGTATAAAGCCTGGATGGTAATCCCTTTTGAATAATCTTCTGCGTCGAGAGAAAATTCAACTCCGGTTAACCAGGCGTCTTCAATTTCATAAGCCCCTGACAAATCTCCCTCCTGCCAGCGTCCGAATCCTCCATTGTATTCGATATGAAATGCAACAGGTGCATCCCAAAATTTAAATGCCCGGGCCAGTTCCCAGTATGCAAGGCTGACACCTTTTGTATCGCCTGCACCGTAATCCATATCTATAAAAAAGAATGTACTTCCGTATTTATCAGGTTTAAACATTTCAACCGTTGAAGTCAGGTATGACCTTCCTTCCCCAAAATCGTAATGGAGCTGAATATTTTGAGCTTTAATGGTTAATATACAGATTAATAAAACAACAGACAGTAATATTTTTCTGGTCATTATGGTATTTTTAAATTTGCGGCAAAAGTAAACATTTTATTGAATTATGGAATTTAAACCAAATTTGCATAAAATATCTATACAAATTATTTAAAATCTGCGAATTAACTGTTTAAAAATGAATTAAATTATCGGGGAACTGTATTCCTGTATTAAACGTTGGATTTTTATTTTGGAAAGCATATGGGAGCCTGAAATATTTCTGTTGGCGTTATAATAAAAAAAAACCCGGTATGGGGTACCGGGCAGTATCATTGGAATTGGAAAGATAAATAATAAGGGTCATATATTACTAAATTCCTGTTTTTATAAAAAGGTAACCCCGATTATTTATTTTTTTTATAAATATTTTACGAGAGCTTCGTTTAAAAAGCGGTTAACAGGTGCCAGATTTTTAAAAATATCCAACGTTGTTTCAATAAAGTTTTCTCCTTTTACTTCGTCATTATTTAGCTGATGCCCAAAAGCATACGATTTATGCAGTAGTAGATTTATATGTTCAAAATCTTTGGGAAATCCTTTGGGTGCTGTCTTTAATTTTTCACCGTAAAATTCGGTAAAAGTTTTTTTGAAATTTTTATTTTCAACAAGAGAAATAAATTCATCCGGATTTTCATAGATGGCCATCCTGATCGCCTTTAAAGGTTCTGCAGGCGGCATATAAATTCCACCACCGGCAAAATTACTGTCAGGTTCAATATGAAAATAATAGCCTGCATGTGCACTCTTCCGGCCACCTTTGGCAATAAAGCTTCCCATATTTGTTTTATAAGGACGTTTATCGTTTGAAAAACGGATATCCCTGAAAATTCTGAAAAGGCATTCTTTAGGGTCAGTTACAGGGATTTCGGTATCAAATTTTCTGATTTCGTTAATAAAAACTTCAGTATAAAAAAACATTTTATCCCGGCTTTCTTCATACTCTCTACGGTGGTCGTTAAACCATTCCCGTGAATTGTTTTTGCTTAATCCGGAAAGGAAATTCAGGATTTTTTCCATACATCGAAATAATTTATTGTTTAAGTTTACCTGCTAATTTAAAAACTCTTTTTCAAAAACACTTAGACAATGAAAAAGTTTGCTTTAATAGTGGCCGGAGGCACCGGAAGCAGGATGGGAGAGGAAATACCCAAACAATTCCTTTTACTGGCAGGAAAACCGGTTTTAATGCGTACTATTGAGGTATTTGTTGCTTTCGACCCTGAAACTGAAATTTATGTCGTTCTTCCTGAGAACCAGATTAAAAAATGGGAAGAGCTTTGCCAGGAATATTCTTTTAATTTAAATCACAGAATTTCGGGTGGCGGGGATAAACGATTTTATTCTGTAAAAAACGGATTGGATAGTATAACCGGTGAAGGGATTGTTTTTATTCATGATGGAGTGCGTCCGCTGGTTAGTAAAGAAACACTTGAAAGGTGTTTTAATACAGCACAAAAAGAAGGGAATGCAATTCCGGTTGTGCCGATAACTGAATCGTTGCGGAAAAAAGGTGGCGAAAAATCAATGGCAGTTAACCGCTCCGATTTTGTTTTAGTACAAACTCCGCAGACTTTTGTTCTCTCTGAAATAAAACGTGCATATCAACAGGCATATTCTCGGTTATTTACCGATGATGCATCGGTGTTTGAAGCCTTTGGTAAAAACATTTACACGGTTGAAGGAAATCGTGAAAATATTAAAATCACATATCCTGACGACCTGTTAACAGCAACCATTTTTTGGGATAAATTGCCCGGATAAAATTTTTATTTAATTAAAAAAGGCTTTATCCGGGTTCCATATTCGCCATTAACTCCCTAAAAATTCACTATTCACCGATTCGTAATTAAAAAACTTTAATTGTTCCCATAGTTTTGTTGTCGCCATAAAAACAATTAAAATGCCTTTAAAAATTAATTTATTGCTAAAAGCGGAAACTGCAAACACCAAAAAAGTTTCCCCTGTGATTATTCCCGATATATTTGTAGCCCATGGATGAAAAGAAAATAAATATTGTCAAACAGGTAGGGCAAATGTATTTCCGCTATGGTGTAAAAAGTGTAACCATGGATGAAATAGCATCGGAACTGGGGATTTCGAAAAAGACTCTTTACCAGAATTTTAAAGATAAAGAGAATTTGGTTGAGGAAGTACTGAATTATTATATGGAAAACCCGGTATTCGATTTTAATAATAAAGAAATTGAAAATCCGATTGACCGGATTTTTGCTCTTCGGAAGCATTTGTCAACAATCCTGAAATATTATAATAATAACCTGGAATATGATTTAAGGAGGTTATATCCTTCGTTATGGGAGAAGCTTCATAATTTTAAAAGGGAAAAACTTTTTCGTGATACCAAACTTAATATTGAAGAAGGGAAAAATCAGAACTTATTTAGAGAGGAGGTTGATTCTGAGTTTGTAGCAAAGCTGAATGTTGGCAGGATGTTGCTTACCCTGAATGCTGCACAGGGAATTTTTTCGGAAAATGAGCTTGGTGATATTGAAATATTTGATAAAACCATTGATTATCATTTACACGGGATTTGCACCGATAAAGGATTAAAATATTACAGGAAAAAATTAAAGGAACTTTCATATGAATCAGTTCAAATCTGATTTTAAATGATTGAAAAATAAAATAAAAAATATACAACCAATACCACTATTAAGAAAACAATTAAAGGAAATGAAAAAGAGAACAAAGACCTTACTTCTGACTATTGCTGTAGTTCTTTCGATGGGGGCAACAGCACAAAATGAAGGAACCCGGTTTACGCTGGAGGAAGCCCAGCAGTATGCTATGCAAAATTCGTATGTCCTTCAAAACACAAGTCTTGATGTTATAAGTGCTCAAAGAAAAGTGTGGGAAACAATAACGATAGGACTGCCTCAAATATCTGGTACTTTTGATTATACTAAGAATATTTCTGCGGCAAAACAACCATTTCCTGTTGCTATTATACCGAAGGACTTTTGGCCTTATATAGGCATACCGGAAGATACTCCTCCCGATGGGACCTACCCAATTTCGTTTGCACAGAAATATAGTTCAAACTATGGTTTTACAGTAAGCCAACTACTTTTTGATGGTTCATACATTGTAGGGATTGGATCTTCTCAGGTTTATTTAAATCTTTCAAAACAAGTCCATGAAAAATCAAAAATAGATATTCGCGATGCGGTTGCCCAGGCTTATTATTATGTACTTGTTGGTGAAGAAAATAAAATAGTAATGGTAGAAAATCTAGAAAACACCAAAAAACTTTACGAAGAAACACTTGAATATTATAAAAACGGTTTCAGGGAAGAGCAGGATGTTGACCAGATGAAACTTTTGGTTAAAAATGCTGAAAACGAAATTTTAAAGGCCGACAGGGAAATTAACATTTCAAAAGTTGTGTTAAAATATACAATGGGTTATCCTATTGATGCAGAGATCAGTTTAATGGAAGGAATTTCATCATATTTGAATCCGATATTGGAGGCTAATGATTCTCAGTCATTTGATTTTTCAGATCATATTGATTACAAACTTTCGGTTTCAAATTATATGGCTTCTGAAAAATTATTAAAACTTGAGAAATCCACTTTTTTACCAAGAATTAGCATGTTTTATAATTGGAGCAAAACTTCATTTGGGAATAATGCTAATTTATTTAAATCGTCGGTGAATTGGTTTCCTTCATCTATGGTTGGACTGAATCTTTCGATGCCGATATTTAATTCAGGACAAAAGATTTTTAAGGTTCAACAAGCTCGGATTAATTTAGAAAAGGCTGAGAATGATAGGATGTTTTCAGAAATTACACTTCAAAAAGATTACCTGACTGCAAAAGCCAATTTTGAATCGGCAATTGATAAATACCATAACGATGTTGAAAACCGCCAACTGGCAGAAAAAATTAAAGACAAAACAAAAATCAAATTCCAGAATGGTCTTTCCGGCAGTACAGAATTATCGCAGATAGAAACTCAATATATTCAGGCATATGGTTCTTATATCGGATCTGCATTACAACTCCTGCAGGCTGATCTGGCGTTAAAAAAAGCCCTTGGAAAACTTTAAATGGAAAACAAAAACAATAAAAAATACAACAATGAAAAAATTAGCAATTTTAATAACCGTAACCGTATTTCTTGCCTCATGTGCAAGTACAACAGTTGACGATGAAGCTGCAAAACGTCAGCAATTACAGAAATACAAACAACAGGTTCACGACCTTGAGCAAAAAATTGAAGCGCTTGAAACAGAGTTGGATGCAAATGTTGTAGAAGATATAGTAAATATAAAAGCTACTGAGGTTCAGTTGCAGACTTTTGAACATTTTATTGAAGCATCAGGAAATGTGGAAGCCGAACAGGATATTAATGTCAGCCCTGAATCGATAGGTGTTATTGAAGAGGTGCTTGTTACCGAAGGTATGAATGTTAATAAGGGGCAGGTCCTGGCAAAACTTAATACTGATGCACTTAACCGTTCACTCGATGAAATGGAAATCCAGCTCGAACTTGCACAAACTACATTCCAACGCCAAAAAAATCTTTGGGACCAGAATATCGGATCTGAGATTCAGTTCCTGCAGGCTAAAACCAATAAAGAATCGATTGAAAAAAGGATTGAAGGACTCAAGGCGCAGATTGAAATGGCAGTGGTTAAATCACCAATCGATGGTGTTGTTGATATAGTTTATCAGAAAAAAGGCCAGATTGGAAGTCCGCAGGTTCCGTTTGCCAAAGTATTAAATACTTCTCAGTTAAGGATTTATGCCGATGTTTCGGAAGCTTACCTTACTAAAATCAAAAACGGGGATAAAGTAAAAGTTAACTTCCCGGCATTAAATAAGGAAGTTGATGCAACCATTTATCGCATTGGCAATACCATAGACCCTAATAACCGGACATTCAGGATCAGGATTAACCTGAATAATTCAGGTAACAGCTTAAAACCCAACCTGGTTTCTATAATAAAAATGCGTGATTATGTTTCAGAAGATGCAGTTGTTGTTCCCAACCTTCTGATAAAAGAAGATTTTAAAGGCTTTTATACTTATATAGTAAAACAGGAAAACGGGGAGTCAAGGGCAAAAAAAGTATATGTTACTCCTGGTATTAGCCAAAACAATATAACTGAAGTTATTGACGGTATTGAATCAGGCGATAAAGTAATTACCGAAGGTTATACCCAGGTTGTTGAAGGGACATTGGTTCGTCTATAATCTTCAGGCTTAAAACCTAAAAGACTTATTAAAATGGTTAAAGATAATTCAAAAAATACCCAAAATATCCAGCGAAGGTTTGCCCCGACCTATCTGGCATTAAAAAACAAAACAACAGTTTATATACTAACTGCTTTGATTGTTTTTTTCGGAATCTATTCTTATCAGAAAATGCCGAGGGAAGCGATGCCCGAGATTGTTGTCCCTTACATTTTTATTCAGACAGTCTATCCGGGGAATTCACCTGTCGATATTGAAAACCTGATTACCCGCCCGATTGAACAGGAATTAAAAGGTATGAAAGGTATCAAGGATGTTACCTCAGCTTCATATCAGGACGTGAGTACAATTATTGTTGAATTTAATACCAATGTAACAATAAAAGACGCACTTCAGGATACAAAAGACAGGGTTGACAAAGCTAAAACTGACCTGCCAAGCGACCTGGATACCGATCCGATGGTAATGGATTTTGACCTGTCGGAATTTCCTATTATGAATGTGAATATTTCAGGCGATTTCAGCATGCGTGAAATGAAAAAGTATGCTGAAATTCTTCAGGATGAATTTGAAAGTTTAAGGGAAATCTCGGAAGCAAACATCCGTGGTGTTGAAGAGCGTGAAATACAGATCAATGTTGATCCTTATAAACTGGATGCAGTAGGTTTGACATTTGATGACATTGCATTTGCCATTCAGCTTGAAAATATTACAATGGGTGCAGGTGAATTCACAGCCGATAAAACCCGAAGGGTAATTCGTACCGAAGCTGATTACAAGAATATTGAGCAGATCGAAAACACCATCATTAAGGTTAACATGGGTAAACCTGTTTATATCCGCGATGTTGCAACCGTTGTTGATGGTTATAAGGAACAATCGACTATTGCCCGTTTAAACGACAAGCCAGTTGTGACACTTTCAGTCACCAAAAAATCAGGCGAGAATATTCTTGATGCATCAAAAAAGGTTTTTCAGGTTATTGAAGAACAAAAAAAGCTGGGATACCTCCCGGTTAACCTCGATGTAGTTGTTACCGATGACCTTACAATTTATATTCAGGATACAATTTCAAACCTTGAAAACAGCATTATCCTGGCAATGATCCTGGTAACTTTTGTGTTATTCCTTTTCCTTGGATTCAGGAATGCATTGTTTTCAGGGCTGGCAATCCCGTTGTCGATGTTCCTTTCGTTTGTAATTCTTCAGCAAAGCGGTATTTCATTAAACTCCATGGTTTTGTATTCACTGATCCTTGCGCTGGGTATGCTGGTCGACAATGCCATTGTAACGGTCGAAAATGTTTACCGGCTTTTTAATTCAGGATATTCAAAACTTTCGGCAACAAAAAAAGGAGTCAGCGAGATCGCTTTCCCTATCATTTCTTCAACACTCACAACGCTTGCTGCATTTACTCCTCTGTTAATGTGGGAAGGAATAGTTGGGCAGTTTATGGCAATCCTGCCTAAAACGCTGATCATTGTTTTGGCTTCATCGCTATTCGTTGCCCTGATAATCAATCCGGCATTTATTTCATCATTTATGAAAAACGATGATATAAATGTTAAACATAACTGGAAAAAATCGTTCAAAAGAGCCGGAATATTTGTGTTGATTTCAGTCCCGCTTTATCTGGCAGGTATTTATCTGTTAGCAAACCTGCTTGTTACTGTGGCTCTAATAATAGTATTGAATTACCTGGCTTTCCGTCCGATGGCAAGATGGTTCCAGAATAAATTTTTAGGATTTATTGAAAAATTATATACGATTCAGTTAAGGCATGCATTAAAGGGAGTATGGCCAAATATTTATTTGGGAGCCACTGTAGTACTGCTAATTTTTTCAATGATATTTTATTTTTCAAGTAATCCGCGGGTAGTATTTTTTCCCGACACCGACCCGACAACCATTTATGTAACAATGGAATTACCTTTGGGTACTTCTATTGAAAGAACCGATGAAGTTTCACGTGAAGTTGAGAATATTATTAATATAACTATCTCTCCTGCAAAACATATTGTAAAGTCGGTTACAACCAATGTTGGCGTTGGTAAGGGTGGTGGATTTGAAGGTAATCAGCCCAGCCCGAATAAATCATTGACCTCAATTTCTTTTGTTGAATATAAATTAAGGGAAGGCATCAGTACTTCCAAAATAATGCAACAACTTTCCAAAAATCTGGATGGTTTTGTGGGTGCAAAAATTTATGTCGAAAAGGAAGAAGAAGGGCCACCTACCGGAGCTCCTATTAATATTGATGTTTCAGGTGATGAATTTGACGAGTTGATCCGGATCACTGATGATTTTGTCAGAATGATAGAAGAAGACAACATTCCGGG
>JAFGGF010000012.1 GCA_016930735.1 Prolixibacteraceae bacterium | reverse complement strand
GTAGAATCTCTTCCAAAAAAGAGCAAATCCCCTTTTTCAAAATTATCGAACTCCCGGTTGGGTAAAACCAGTTTTCCATAAAATGCCTGCAATGAAGCATCTCTTGCGAGAATTAGGCCATGCATAAAATAAACCATTTTAACAAAACCACTGCAATCCATAGCCTTTACCGAAGTCCCTCCCCATAAGTACGGCCGGCCTGTAAAAGATTTTGCCACGACTGTAACACTTTCCTTATCAGGAATTTTATTTTCAGCAAATCCCCTGAAATCAAGGCAGGCTAATACGGGAATATATCCGGTCCTGCCATCCGGGAATTTTACCTGTAATTTATCAGCTTCATTTTTAATTACTTCAAGGATATTGCCCATCGTCAAGTCTGAAATAATATCATCATTATTGAAACCCTTCGTTGCCAAAATAAAATCATCTAAAACAATTATCCTTTTTGCATTTTTCCAGGTTTCAAATTCCTGGCTTGTCAAAGGGTAAATTCCACCTTCGTCAACCCATGAAATATACCTGTCAGGAGTCTGTACAAGAAACCAATCTCCCTGTCTTTTGAGTATTTTTATCGGTGTCCCCATTAATCCCTGTGTTACGAGTTCGGCCGAGTAGGAGGGAGCAGCCCTCATATTGGCTACGGAAATATTGATCAATCCGAATTTTTTATTTCCAACAGAATTATCCGGAAGCATAGTGATCCGGTCAACCAGATTTGAAGATTTTAATTCAGTAAATAATTTGTCCTTTAGTTCCTTGGAATCAGTATCTCCTTTAAGGATCAGCTTGTTACCTGTATTTTCAGCAGAAATATTAAAAACTGTTTCACGTTGGTCAGGGACATTCTTCTGTATAAACTTCAATAAATCTGTTTCAGTAAATTTACTAACATAACATGAAGAAATTAATATTGCCGCAATTAAGAGAATTTTTATTTTAAACCTCATTTTCAACGTTATGGATTAATTCTGGTTTTTCTACTTTAAAAATATCAAAAAGAATTGTAGTACTTTTATAACAAACGGAAAATTCGGATAATTTTTCCATGATTTTAATTATTTCTCATCTGATTACAAGTCCTGAGTTTATTTCAGGTTCATCGACATTTATTTTACTACTTTTGAAATTTAAACAATAGTCGAACTGGTGGTATTAGTAGTTTAATGAAGAAATATTTTTTACTTTTTTTATTGTTTTCAGCATTAATTTCACAGGCACAGGATTATATAATTAAATTCTCCGGGACTGGTGCTTCAGGTTCTGTCGACCAGGTAATTGTTGAAAATATTACTCAAAATAAAAAAATTATCTTAGCCAAAAACCAATACCTGCATCTTACCGGCAATAATAATAATGTTGTTCAAACCAAGTCTTCTGTTTCATATAAAACTACCTCTGCGAATGAAATAACCATGCTGTTTAAAGATGGCGACAGGATGAGGTTTACCGGTTCATCAGGTGATTACAGCACAGTAATTTCTGATTCTCCAAAACAAAGTAAAAATTTCACATTCAGATTTATCAGCTGTAAAGATGGAGAACAAAAAGGTTATCCGGTTGTTCAGATCGGGAACCAGTTATGGATGGCTAAAAATCTGGCTTCAAGAAAATTAAACAACGGTACCAGTATTCCGATACATTTTTCACCCTCCGATTATTACGATCCCGGTTACAAGCCTGCGTTGTATGCCTATGGTAATTCCTCTTCTAATTTTACAACCTATGGTGGATTGTATGACTGGGAACTGGTTTGGTCCGGGAAGCTGTGCCCCGTAGGCTGGCATGTCCCTTCTGTTGATGAATGGGAAACATTGTTTAATTACCTGGGAGGGAAAAATAAAGCAGGAACCATTTTAAAAGAAAGAGGTTTCAGGCATTGGATCACACAGAATGAGCTGGCAACAGACAGTGTGGGTTTCACAGCCCTGCCCGGTGGAAAAAATACAAATAAGGAAATACAATATGAAAACCTGGGATTGGGAGCTTATTTCTGGACATCGGATGCAAATCCATTGAACCTGGCAAATGCCTGGTTTATAGCAATTTTCGATGATAATACACCCGTACAGATTGACAATTATTTAAAAAATACCAGTTCGAGTGTCAGGTGTGTTTACGATTATGAATATCCGGTTTTCCAAAATATAATTGATACGGTTATTTGTGACGGGACAACTTTTAATAACCATGATTCAGAAGGGTTGTACCGTGATAAATTCACTTCGGCTGTGGGTTACGACAGTGTGTCGATAATAAACCTTTCTTTTTATCATTCAGCCAATCCTGAAGTTTTCATATCGGGCGATACATTAAAATCACTTTATGTTTTCAATAATTACAGTTGGTTTAATATTAACAGTGAAATCCCCGAAAGTTATAATCGTAATTTTATAATTGAAAATTCAGGAAGGTATTACCTGAAAGTTGTTGATGAATTTGGCTGTGAAAAAACGTCTGAAACTATTCATATTTATCAGTCTGCTGTTCAGGACATTTCAGAAGATAAATTCAGCTTCTCAGTGATACCGAATCCCGGCAATGGAAAGTTCAATTTTAAGGTTAATTCGATTTTGGATGAAAGTATAATTTTAAAACTGGTTAATTCAACAGGCAGTATATTATTTGAGGAGAAGCTGGAACCGGCAAACAGCGTTTTCAAATCTTTTGATCTGACGAATGTAAACAAAGGAATTTATTACCTGGTTATTGTGAAAGGTTCTGATAAATACAGTGAAAAAATTATTATCCGTTAGAATTTGTAGTTTTCATACCCTTCAAAAATCTCTTCCG
>JAFGGF010000077.1 GCA_016930735.1 Prolixibacteraceae bacterium | reverse complement strand
AAATTTCCGGTACCGTTAACAGTAATTTTATATGTCACAGCATCGTTTGTAGAAACGTCGGTTTCGCTCATCGAAGCATCAACATTGAAGTTGCCGACAGCGCCGTAAAATCCTGCCGGTTCGGGTGGAAGGTCCTTTACATTTATTGTTACCGGCAGACTGGTTATCCTGGCGCGGACCGTCCTCATATTGCTGAAAAAGTCATCAAAAAAATTTCTGGTCCTGGTTTGCTGTTGTACGAGGCAGGTTAAACTAAACGGATCGATTTTTAATTCGCCGTTTTGCTGTGGAAATAGAATGGTTTTTTTCAGGACACCTACCTTGTATATTTTATCGTTGTATACTTCTCTGTCGAAACCAATTTGCTGGGGCATATCTATGTCCTGAGAATAAAAACCTTCATATTCAGGCAGGTTAACCTCTTCAAATCCCTGGATCGGGAGGCTTGGCTCAGCATATAATTTTACTGTAGCAATTATTTGTTCCCCCCTGTAAACATTCCTTTTATTAAAAACCACTTTGACAAAAAGGTCGTCTTTATCAATTGCGGCGGAACCTCCGTTCTGTTGGTCATCAGACTGGGTTTGGGTCGGGCGTCCTTTTACAACCTGTATTTTCAGTGAATTTGATTCATAAACTTTTCCGTCCACTTCAATGGATGCAGGCCTGATTTCAAAAGTGCCTTCGGTTTTTGCCCTTATAATGTAAATATAGGAATATGTAACCGATTGGCTGACTTTCCCGTTTATGCTTTGAAAATTTGTCGATTGTGAGGTGCTTGGCCCCATAAGAACATCGAAGTTGCTCAGATCCGGTAATTTAAGGTTTCTTCCTTTTTCATTTAACGAAAAGGATAACCTGAATTGTTGCCCCGTTTGTACAGCATTGGGTGCCGACATTTCAAATTTAACCTGGTCGGCAAATAAATTTACCGTAATCAGTATGAATGTTAATGTCAGCAATCGTTTTATCATGGTTTTCTTAAAAATTTTCAAAATTAACTAAAAATGTCATTAGTCATTAGTCATCTGCCATCAGTCAATTTAAAATTCAGTGTTCAAAATATATAATTCCACTTACCAGTCTTTTGTAATTCTTATCTTTTTGGCTTTTGCTGCCTTTTCCTTTTTTACCTTATCCTGAATTTTATTTTCATCGTTTTGAAGGGCCTGCAATAGTTGTTCAGCATTTTCTTTCGAAATTTTATTCCTTTGCTGTTGTTGTTGCTGATCCTGCTTGTCTTGCTGGTCCTGATTTTGGTTTTGCTGGTTTTGTTGTTGGTCTTTATTTTGTTGATCCTGATTCTGATCTCTATTTTGCTGATCCTTGTTTTGATCCTGATTTTTATTTTGATCCTGATTTTGCTGGTCTTTGTTTTGATCCTGATTCTGGTCCTTGTTTTGCTGCTGCTGTTGTTGCTGTTGTTCCTGCTGTTTTTTCAGGTTCTGTGCATAAGCCAGGTTGTATTTTGTTTCAATATCGTTCGGATTGTTTCGCAAAGACTCTTTGTAAGCTTCAATACTTTCATCCAGTTTCTGATTAAAAAGCAGGCTGTTTCCCTTGTTATGCAATGCCCTGGCTTTTTCAACCGGATTATCAAACTGGTTGGCCAGCTGATCGAAAGTTTCAACCGATTCATCAAATTTCATTTGTTTATATAATGCATCACCGAGGTTAAAATTCCATTGGTTATCATGGGGTTTTTTCTCCAGTGCCTGGCGATATTTGGTTTCTGCTTTTCTGAAACCTGCAGTATCCAGGCGGGATGTATCTTTGATGGCATCCATAAAAATATCATTTCCCTTCCTGACAAACTTTCTTTCATTTTGTGCATTTGCCAGAATCCCTGTACTTAGAAGTAATAGTATTAAAAACAGTTGTTTCATAATTCTTACTTTGTTGTTCCAAATAAATGAATGTTTTTCAAATACTTGTTTTTCCTTTCAAGGATCAGAAATTCGATCAATAATAATGCCAGCCCCGCAGCAAACAACCACTGGAACTGATCGTCGTATTCAGAATAAATACGTGATTCCATTTCAGTTTTTTCCATTTTACTGATCTCATCGAAAAGTGCGTTCAGCCCGACCTGTGCGTTGTTTGCCCTAACATAAATTCCACCTCCGGCTGCACTGATCTGTTCGAGCATAGGCTCATCCAACCTTGTTACAACAGGATTCCCGTCTTCATCTTTCCGGTAATCTTTTTGCCCTCCCCTGTAAACAGGAATTGGCGCTCCCTGGGGAAGCCCCATCCCGATTGTATGGACAATTATTCCTTCATCGAAAGCTGCCTTGGCCATTGCCTGTGCATCATCTTCGTGGTTTTCGCCATCAGTGATAACAATGATGGCTTTGTTGGCTTCACCATTGGGAGTAAACGACCGGGTTGCCAACTCAATTGCCGAACCAATGGCTGTTCCCTGAACCGGTATAATATCTGTATTGATTGAGGCAAGGAACATTTTTGCTGAATTGTAATCGGTAGTTATCGGCAATTGTGTATAAGCCTGGCCAGCAAAAACTATCAATCCGATTTTGTCATCGCTTAGCCGGTCGATCAATCTTGAAATAGCCCGTTTTGCCCGTTCCAGACGATTGGGTTCAATGTCTTCTGCAAGCATGCTGTTTGAAACATCAAGTGCTATAACAATTTCAACTCCTTCCCGTTTTACTTTTTTAAGTTTTGAACCAAATTGCGGCCTTGCAATGCCAGTAATAAAACATGCCAAAGCCAGTAATAAAAGAATAAATTTAAATACAGGCCTGGATTTTGATGCGTTTGGCATCAGGTAATTCATCAGGTTTTCAGAACCGAATTTTTTTATTGCCCTTTTCCGTGCAACACGGGAAGCAACAAAAAACAATATCAATAGTGGAATGATTAATAATCCCCAAAAGTACTCCGGATTTGCAAATCTGAACATTTCCATAACTTTTCTTTTTTAAGGTATATTCCGGAATAATGTTGTTTTTAATAACAAACTCAATATCAAAAACAGGATGCCGGCCAGCGCAAACGGTAAAAATTCTTCCGATTTACGGCTGAATTCCCTGACTTCTATTTTTGATTTTTCAAGAGCATCTATTTCTTTATAAATTTCTTCCAGGGTTTGATTATTTGTAGCCCTGAAATACTTTCCGTCTGTAATTGATGAAATCTCCTTCAGGGTTTCTTCATCAATTTTTACTTCCACATCCCTTATCTGGGTTTGAACACCAAAAGCGGTTTGTACCTGAACAGGGTAGGGAGCAGTGCCTCGGGAACCCACACCTACCGTGTAAACCCTGATCCCATAGGTTTTAGCAATTTCAGCAGCGGTTACCGGAGCTACTTCACCCCGGTTATTTTCACCATCGGTTAATAGGATAACCACACGGCTGATCGCTTCACTGTCTTTCAAACGTGCTACGGCCGTAGCCAATCCATTCCCGATTGCAGTTCCGTCTTCGATCATGCCACTTTCAATATCTTTGAAAAGATTCATTAAAACAGCCCTGTCGGTAGTTAACGGGCATTGTGTAAATGCTTCGCCTGAAAAAACAACAAGCCCCATCCTGTCGTACTGCCTGCCCGAAATAAATTCCATCGCTACATTTTTGGCAGCTTCCAATCGGTCGGGTGTAAAGTCCTGTGCAAGCATACTGCTCGAAATATCAAGGGCAATTACAATATCAATACCTTCAGTGGTGACATTTTCCCAGTTGCTTGATGATTGCGGCCTGGCAAGAACAACAATCAGCGAAGCTATTGCCAGGATTTGTGTTACAAAAACCAAATGACGCAAATAATGCCTGATGGTTTTTGGAGCTTCCGAAACTGCTTTTATATCTGATATTTGAACACTTGCTGTATTTTTGGTATTCCTGAAAATATACCAGGCAATCATTGGAATAAATACCAGCATCAGGTAAAATAATTCCGGATTTTTATATGTAATTCCTTCCAACATCCTTTCTATTTTAATACAACTTCTTCCACATTGCCGTTTTCTTCCGGTTTATCTTTTTTCTCAACTGGTTTTTCAACCTCTTTTTTTGTTTCATTTACAAAAAAGTAGGAATCAAACAAGACCTTGTTATGTTCATCGGGGAGTGGTATAAACTTGGCAAATTTTACCATATCAGCAATTGTCAGCATTTGTTTGAGGTTTTCAAAATGTTTGTCATTTAACAGGTCGCGCCTGTAACGGAAAGCTGAAATTGTTTCTTCTGAGGTTTGTTCCATCGCCCCGATTTCAAAGCGGTTTTCAATATAAGTCCTCACCGCATCGGTAACTTCACTGTAGTACTGTTTGATTTTATCCTTTTGCCACAATTTTTCTGCTTTTATCCTGTCAAGTTCCCTGAGCGCGATAACATGTGCAGGTTCTTTTGGTTTCTGAGGTAAAGAAAAAATTGGCTTGTTTTGTTTTTTCCGTTTGATAGAATAAAGAATAAAAAACAGGATTGCACCAATCAGGATAATTCCCAAAATATAGGGCATCACTTCTTTTAAGGTAACCGGGGCATCGTATGGCATTTTAATATCGGTTGGTCCTTTGGTTGTGTCAATAGCCAAAGTCCTGACATTCAGTGTCAGGCTGTTTGTTGGTGTTGAGTCTGTCAGCCCGTTAACATCAAATCCAAACCAATAATTTGGAATATAATAACTTCCACTGTCGAAACAGGTTATTATATAAGCCTGTAAAAGTGTTTCAATTTTTTCATTATCTGAAGGGATAGTATCAACTTCCGAGTTTCCCAACACCTCAATTTTATCGGAAATGGTTTTGCCTACTTTTGGAAAATTAACGTTCACATCAACCGGTTTATCAACTTTCAGATACAAAGTAACCTGATCGCCAATAAGGATGTTTGTAGAGTCAAGGCTTGCTGAGGCCTTAATCCTTTGAGCCTCCGTGCTTTGAACAATCCCGGCTGAAATAAAAAGTATTATTAAAATATGTTGAATCAATCGTTTCATTTTTACACTGCCCGTCTTTTAAACAAGGCTACAAGAGTTTTTATATAATCTTCATTTGTATTAACCGAGGCATAATCGATACCGCATTTTTTAAACATAACATCAAGTTTCTCATTCTGTTGCCTCCGGTTTTTTGCATACATATCCCTTATTTTCCTGCTGCTGCTGTCAACCCAGATGTATTTCCCGGTTTCAGCATCCTTGAATTTGATCATCCCAATCGGGGGCAGTTCTGTTTCACGCTGGTCATAAATCCGCAGGGCAACCACATCATGTTTATTATTTGCAATGGATAATGCCTGTTCCAGATTCGGGTTTTCATCGATAAAGTCTGAAATAACAAAAGCAGTACATCTTTTCTTAATAGCGTTAGTTAAATAACGGACTGCCTCGGTAATATCAGTTCCTTTATTTTCAGGTTGAAAATCGATCATTTCCCTGATGATCCTTAAAATATGGCTTCTCCCTTTTTTTGGTGGAATGAATTTTTCAATTGTTTCCGAGAAGAAAATTACACCGATTTTATCGTTATTCTGAATGGCTGAAAATGAAAGGATGGCAGAAATTTCGGTGATGATATTTTTTTTCAGTTTTTCGATGGTGCCAAACTCACGCGAACCACTGACATCGATCAGTAACATTACTGTCAGTTCCCTTTCTTCCTCAAATATTTTAACGTACGGATGGTTGTACCTGGCTGTAACATTCCAGTCGATATTACGGATGTCGTCTCCAAACTGGTACTCACGGACTTCCGCAAAAGCCATACCCCTTCCTTTAAAAGCACTGTGGTATTCACCTGCGAAAATATTCCGTGAAAGACCACGTGTTTTTATTTCAATCTGCCGTACTTTTTTTAATAGTTCGCTTGTCTCCATTTTTTCGAGTTTGCAATTCTCAGTCTCAGTCTCAGTTTTCAGTCTCAGTGATTTTCACTACTGCTAACTGCGACTGTTTACTGCCAACTGGCTACGGTACTTCAACAGTATTCAGGATATCTGTAATAATTTCTTCCGAAGTGATATTGTTCGCTTCTGCTTCATAACTCAGCCCGATGCGGTGGCGCATAACATCAGCACATACTGCCCTTACATCTTCAGGAATTACATACCCGCGGCGTTTGATAAAAGCGAATGCCTTGGCAGCCTGCGCAAGATTGATACTTGCACGCGGTGAACCTCCGTACGAGATCATATCGGTATATTTTTCAAGTTTGTATTCCGCCGGTTCACGTGTAGCAAAAACAATATCAATGATGTATTTCTGGATTTTTTCATCCATGTAAACATCTTTTACCACATTACGCGCATTTATAATATCCTTTGGTTGCAGGATAGTTGATGTTTCAGGGAATTTTTTTAACAGGTTTTCCTGGATGATCAGTTTTTCCTCTTCTTTTTTCGGATAAGTAATAACCACCTTCAACATAAACCTGTCAACCTGTGCTTCAGGAAGTGGGTAGGTTCCTTCCTGCTCGATCGGGTTTTGTGTGGCCATCACAAGGAATGGTTCTTCCAGTTTAAAAGTTTCCTCACCCAATGTGATCTGCCTTTCCTGCATGGCTTCGAGCAATGCCGACTGAACTTTTGCCGGCGCACGGTTGATCTCATCTGCCAAAATAAAGTTGGCAAAGATGGGCCCTTTTTTTACGGAGAACTCTTCTTTTTTCTGGCTGTAAATCAATGTGCCGAGTAAGTCGGCCGGTAAAAGGTCCGGTGTAAACTGGATACGTGAAAATTTCGCGTTGATGGTTTGCGCCAGCGATTTTATTGCCAGGGTTTTTGCTAATCCCGGAACACCTTCAAGCAGGACGTGCCCGTTCGAAAGCAACCCGATCAAAAGGCTGTCTATCAGGTGTTTCTGACCAATAATAACTTTGTTCATCTCCATGCTGATCATGTCAACAAAGGAGCTCTCTTTTTGTATTCTTTCGTTTAATTCCTTGATATCTACTGCCTGGTCCATATGGCTTATTTTTGTGTATTTATATTATATATTTTTTATGACCCACAAAACTAATTGATTGCAAATATAAAAACTGTTTTTTTTTGTTAAATTTTATTAAGCTGATGATGAGATAAAAATGATAAAAGGGCAGAAAAATCTGCCCTTTCGGTTACGAAATTTTAATTTCTTTTGGTGGTCTTGGTTTGGCCTCTTCTTTTTTAGGTAAAGAAATTGTTAAGATTCCATCGTTGTATTTTGCCTTGATTTCATTCCCGTCAACAACATTGTTTGGTACGGTAAACGACCTCTGGAACGATTGGTAACTGAATTCCTTCCGACTGTATTTGCCGGTTTTTTCTTCTTTTTCATTTTTCCTTTCCGAAGAAATTGTCAGCACATCGTTGTCGAGGTTGATCCTAAAATCCTTTTTCTCCATTCCCGGTGCAGCCACTTCTATCTCGTAAGCTTCATCTGTTTCCTTTACATTGACTGCCGGAAGGGTAGTGTTGGTGTTTGAAAAATTCATGTTCGACCAATCCATCAGGTCATTTCCGAAAAAGTTGTCAAAGAAATTTGAAAACGATGGATAATAACTGTTTGTTCTTTTCATCAGTGTCATGGCTTTATCCTCCTTAATTTTAGTTAAACATCATTTTAAATTTTCTGATTCCGGAAGGCTGTTTTGCAAAGAAAATACCAGTTGACTGATGTATGTTTTAACAATAAAAATATTTTTCTGTAAATCAACTTTTTACGGGGAAGTGTTAAATAAGGTGAAAAAATTATCAGTAATAAAATCCTGTCAGAATTTCTTTTTTAACTGAATTTTTTTCAGGATCAGGGAAATGAAGGTGGAAATTTGGCAGGATAAAATTAATCTTTTAAGCACCTAATACTAGTGCCGAGTGTCTTTCCGGTATATCCATTTATGAAATTATTACTTTCATCAAGTGCCCAACCGTAAGAGCTACCATCATTATATTCTGTTGAAGTCCACCACCGACCAATTAATATTCCCTGATTATTAAAAAAAACATTGTTATTGATTACGTAGCAAAAACCAGCCGGTAGACCACAAAAACCAAAATCATCCGTGCCATTTTTATTATTCCATCCATATTTTGATTTTAAGTGTTTCCCTACACCAGGCCAACTGTTTTCACCTTTTGAATATGGTCCCATTTCTATGCTAATGAATGATGCTAAATTATCCCATTCTTCATTAGTTGGCAAGTGCCAACCACTAGGACAACTTTCCATAGCAATACTCCAATTATATAATCTGCCATAAAATTTTGCATTCTTTTCATCATTAAAAAGTACCCAACAAGAGCTATCTTGCTTATATGCTAAATTCTCTGCCATCCAGGTTTGTTCGCCTATTTTAATCCATCTATAAAAAGTTTCATCTCTCGCATCAATAAATAAACCTATTTCTTCATTGTTAACAAACACACATACAATATCTTCAGATTCGATTATTGATTTAGTGAAAAGATTTGATGCTAAGCCTTTCTTGAATCCGGTTAAACAAATATTATCTCCTGAAGAAAATTGAAAACCAGAATTTATTTGAATTAAACTACTTTTATTATAATAACCAGAATTTTCAACTAAAATAATATTGGAATTATTTAAACCTGATATACCCAAGCATTTAAAAGATTTTGTATAATTTAAGGAATAAAAGTGAACCAAAAAAATACCAGGGATTTGTAATTTTATATTAAATAAATTGTTTCCCGGATTAACAACATCCTTTTTTTTGACTATTTTTTTCCCTTCTATATTTGTAATTTCAATGTAAATACTATTGAATTCTTTACTTATATAGTTTATTACAATTTCGCCTGGTACATTTTTTAAAATCGAAGCTTTTTCTGATTTATGTAAAATCTCAGAATCAATATTATTTATTAAACTACCCTTAGTAAGATTAATTTGAAATCTATCTAGAATATCAACAGGTTTGAAAATTGTATCAGTTCCATTCGTGAGGTTTTCTATTAATAAGGAATCTAAAGGTATTTTCTTTTCGTTAAATTCTCCACTGATACTTAAAATGATTTCTTGTGATGATAGATTTTGTAAATGAATTGACAGTACAAGTAAAATAAATATTCTTTTCATGATTGTGAGGTAATAACTGTGTTATTTAAGTTTTTTAAAAGTAGAAATTTAATTTCAATAATTTTGATTTAAATTGCATGAATGGATAAAAAGTAAATGATTTTGCAACACAATTCCAATCAATTCAGAAACAAAAGCATTACCAACAATGAATGGCAGGTGCAAACTAAAATATTTTCAACTAGCTAATAAAATCGATATAGTTATCCGGATTAATTGTTTTGAACGTGTGGTCAGGATAAGTTCTTGAAAAACTTTTTGAGAGCCTGGGATTTTTCCTCGTATTCCATTTAAATTCATATGCATGAAGTATCCCGTCCTTTTCTTCAATATAATCAATCTCCTGCTGGTCCTGGGTTCTCCAGAAATAGGAATTTTTCCAAATATTGTTATAATGACAGAATTTTAACCTTTCGCTTATAATAAAATTCTCCCATAAAGCCCCAACATCGTTACGTAATTCAGGGAGGCTGAAATTGGCAATCAGAGCATTTCTGATGCCATTATCATAAAAATAGATTTTTCTTCCGCGTTTTAGTTCTTTCCGGTGATTCCGGCTAAAAGCAGGCAACTTAAATATAATATAAACCTTTTCTAAAAGTTGAATGTACTTTTCAACGGTTTGGTTATCCATTTCCAGTAAATTCGACAGGTTATTATAAGAAACTTCAGAGCCAATTTGAAATGCAAGAGCCTGCATGAGTTTAACCAGTTTTTCAGGTTTTTTTATACGTTCCCACATTAAAATATCTTTATAAAGGTAGCTGTCTGAGATTTGTTTTAATATATTTTTTTCATTACCCGGATTATTAACAACCTCCGGGTAGTAACCGAATATCAGGCGATGCGGAATTAAACGGTTTTCCTCAATATATCCATGGTGATTTTTCATTTCGGCAAATGAAAGAGGAAAAAGGTTGTATTCCCATTTCCGCCCTGTTAAAGGTTCATTAATTTTATTAGCCAGTTCAAATGCCGATGATCCGGTTGCAAGTAATTGTATCTCTTTTATTTGATCTGTAATTAATTTAAGCTTTATCCCAATGTCTGAGATTCTTTGGGCTTCATCAATAAAAATCAATTTATACGGAGAAAGAACTGCCTTTAACCTTGACGAACTACTGTTTTCGAAAAGTGCCACCGTATCAGCGTCGTCTGCATTCAGCCATAAAGTATTTTTTTTGTTTTCAGCTATTTTTTGAAATAATGTTGTTTTTCCGGTTTGCCTTGCGCCAAGTACAATAATCGCCTTGCCTTTATATAATTGTTTTTCTATTTCTGATTCTAAAAAACGTGTTATCATGGGTAATTCTATTGTTATATTCGCAAAAATAACGTTTTTTTTGCGAATAAATACGCAATATTAGTATTATTTTGAATTGCATAGAATATCCTTTCCTTGTTATTAAATAAATTACGGTGTAATTTGCTTTAGGAATTAAGTTGTAAAGTCAAATCGTTATTTTTACAAAATGAATTTACAGCGCTACTTCATTCAGCTTAGTTATAAAGGTACCAACTACCACGGCTGGCAGGTACAGCCCAATGCAACTTCGGTTCAGGAGGTAATGGAAAGAGCACTTTCAACCTTATTGCGTGAAGAAGTTGCAGTAACAGGTGCCGGAAGGACTGATACCGGAGTTCATGCCTCGTTTTTTGTTGCTCATTTTGATTCCGTAAATTCTGAATTGGACAATGAAGACTTTGTTTACAGACTCAACAATTTCCTTCCCAACGATATTGCTGTGAAAAAGGTCTGGAAAGTCCCGGTCGAAGCCCATGCCCGCTTTGATGCTTTGTCGAGAACTTATAAATATTTTATTTCAAGGGAAAAAGATCCTTTTTCAGAAGAGACAACTTACAGGTTTTTATATCCTTTGAATATTGAGAAAATGAACAAAGCTGCCAAATGCCTTTTCGATTATACCGATTTTACCAGTTTCAGCAAACTGCATTCCGATGTAAAAACCAACAATTGTAAGGTAATGTTTGCTGAATGGAAGGAAGAAGGAAGCCAGTTGATATTTACCATTCAGGCCGACCGTTTTTTACGGAACATGGTCAGGGCAATAGTAGGGACTTTACTTGAAGTTGGCAAAGGGAAAATAGAAATTGAAGATTTTAAAAAAATAATTGATAATAAGGACCGTGGCTTGGCAGGGACTTCGGCACCTGCTCACGGATTGTTCCTTACAGAAATCGGGTATCCGAAAAATTTATTTATTGATTAAACATATGTCATAGTGAGCCTGTCTCCTGAAGGAATTCCTAAGCAAGAACCATGGATCATCCTTCGATAAGCTCAGGATGACCACTGAATTCAAATAAAGTTTATGGAAACAGCATCAATCAGCATACTTAAAAAAGAACTGCAATTAATTCCTCCTGAAAAAGTAATTGAACATTGTATCAGGCTGGCTAAATACAAAAAGGAGAACAAAGAGTTACTAAGTTACCTGCTTTTTGAGGCAGCAAATGAACAGGCTTTTATCAAACAGGTACAAGGGGAAATTGATGGACAGTTTGAAAACCTGAATAGTAGCAGTATTTACCTGGCAAAAAAAACGGTTCGAAAGGTTTTAAAAACTACAAACAAGTATATTCGTTTTTCGGAACATAAAACTACAGAAATCGAGCTACTTATATATTTTTGCAAAAAACTCAGAAAATCGGGATTGCCGATCAGCCGGAGCCGGATTTTACGAAACCTTTATCAACGGCAGTTTGAACGGATTAACAAGGTTCTGAAAATGCTTCACGAGGATCTGCAGTTTGATTACAAAGATGATGTTGAAATGCTGAAAAAGTAATTATGCAATTAGAAGATTTAGGATATAATAAAGAATTTGAACAAGTCAGGAACGAACAGAACCTCCGGGATTTTCTTCCTGGCAGGGTGATTTCTGAACACAAAGAACGTTACACGGTTGCAACCGAAAATCAGGTTTTTGATGCAGAAATTTTAGGTAATCTTCGCTTCACTGCTGCAAGCCGAGCTGATTTTCCGGCAGTTGGCGATTGGGTAGCACTTCAGGCTGTGGATAAGGATTTTGCGATCATTCATAAAATATTTCCACGGAAATCGGTGATTGAAAGGCAGGCTGTCGGTAAAAAAGGAGAGGTTCAGATTATTGCAGCAAATGTTGATTATGCTTTTATTATCCAGGCTGTCGACCGTGATTTTAATATAAACCGATTGCAACGTTACCTTGCCATTTCAGCTTCGGTTTCTGTTGAACCTGTTATCATATTATCAAAAACTGATTTGATTTCGACTGAAGAAAAAGAAAAACTCCTTGATCAAATTAAAGACAGAATCAAAAATGTTCCGGTGTTATCAATCAGTAACTTTTCAAATAGCGGATTTGATGAATTGAATGCTTTTTTTCAAAGAGGAAAAACCTATTGTTTCCTTGGTTCTTCGGGTGTTGGTAAGTCAACCATGATCAATAACCTTTTAGGAGGAGATATTCTGGAAACCGGTGAAATCAGTGCTTTTTCGAACAAGGGAAAACATGTTACAACCCACCGCGAATTGATTGTTTTACAAAATGGAGCCATTGTAATTGATAATCCGGGAATGCGTGAAGTTGGTATGGCAGATGTTAACAGCCTGGATCAGGTTTTTGATGATATTTTGGAATTTTCAGGAACTTGCAGGTATTCCGACTGTACTCATGTGCATGAATCAGGTTGTGCTGTGATTGAAGCAGTTCAATCCGGCTTGATCCATAAAGCTTCATATGAAAATTACCTCAGGCTAAGAAAAGAAAATGAACATTTTCAATCCACTCTGGTTGAGAAAAAACAAAAGGAAAAACAATTTGGGAAGATTTTAAAAGATTACAAAAAACAAAAGCGTAAAAACGACATGTGATCAGTAAATTGAATTTTTTTTATTTTTGATAAAAGCAAAAACTATTTATGAAAGAAATATTTACATCTGATTTTTGGGTTGAGGTTTATGGAAAAATAGCCAACTGGGTAATAACCGAACTTCCGGGATTAATTTTTGTAACCATTTTTGTTTTTATCCTTTTCAGAGTAGCGAGAATGATATTATCCCGGATCAGGAAAAGGTTGGTAAAACGGGCAGAAAAAGGGGAAAATCCTGCTGAATCGGAAAAAAGGATCAATACGTTAATAGGAATTGTACAGGCAGTGGTAAGGATTGTAATCTGGGCTACTTATTTGATGATTTTATTAAGGAAGTTTGGAATCGATATAGCACCGATCATTGCCAGTGCCGGTATAATTGGCCTTGCAGTAGGTTTCGGAGCTCAGGAACTGGTTAGAGATTTTATTTCCGGATTTTTTATTCTGCTCGAAAATCAAATCAGAGTTGGAGATGTAGCTGTAATTGACGGGACAGGTGGATTGGTTGAAAAAATTGAACTGCGCACAACTACACTCCGTGATTTTGAAGGAGTTGTTCATGTTTTTCAAAATGGAAAAATAAACTCGCTTTCAAATCGTACGAAGGAATGGTCGGCAGTTGTGCTTGATATAGGGGTAGCATATAAAGAAGATACAAATCAGGTAATTGATGTAATAAAAAAAGTTGGTGAAGAGCTCAAAACCGATCCTGACTGGAGCCCACGAATTCTTGAACCAATTGAAGTTTTTGGTTTGGATCAGTTTGGCGACAGTGCCGTTGTTATTAAAGCCCGGATCAAAACCATTCCCATTGAACAGTGGAATGTGGGGCGTGAATACCGGAAAAGATTAAAATATGCATTTGATGCACAGAATATTGAAATTCCGTTCCCTCACACTACCATTTACTGGGGTGAAAAAATCAAACCTTTACACATAAAAAATTAATCCTAATAAGGGACTTTGACTTTTCAAAGTCGAAGCTTTTTTCAAGGGCTTAGGAAAGTCCGTGTCCCTGGCCAGTCTTCCCAATTATTAACCAACCCGGCAACAACAGGATTCATGATGGTATAATTTACTGCGTTTATGAAATGCTTGTCATCCCGTAGGGTTGTTTCAAAACTTTCGTGTTCCCAAAATTGACCGCTTCTATTTTCATTCCGGTTGATTCTGCGTGCTGTGTACAATTTTACCGAATGAAGAATATCCTGTAAATATACTGGCATACTGTTTTCATCGGCCTTATTTACTGTTAATACCCAATGAAAATGATTCGGCATAATGCACCATGCGTGCGAAGTAACCCGTTTGCCTTCGTAAAATGATAGTGCTTCTTCCATTATTTTAAGATTGTCTTTTTTATTGAGTAAAATCCTTGGTAATGATGAGTTATTCAGGATTTTATCGTATGCAATACTATATTTTCGTAATGCAATTCGATAGTCTTTTTTTGCTTTTTCAATCCGGGACTTAGACTTTCCAAAGTCGAAGTTTTCTTTCACGGACTTAGGAAAGTCTACATTTATTTTCACGGGCTCAGGAAAGTCTACATTCATGTTCACGGACTTAGGAAGGTCCATGTCCCTTTCTGCTTCCTTTTTTAGAGAAAGATAAAGTTTTTTTGCAGCTTCCAGATTTAATGAATATTTATTTAATGCTCCTTTAGGGATTGCGCTAACAAGCAAACATGTAACAAAATACCATTGACCTGGTTGTTGAAAATGTGGTAGTTTTCGGCGATAGTGTTCTTTTTTGGGTTTCATTTTTAAATTATTGATGATTAACTTTTTTAAAGGTAGAGAAAAAAAACTACTTAAGAAAGCCAGACTCCCGGGACTTAGAATATCCAAAGTCGAAGCTTTTTTTTCGGACTCAGGAAAATCCGTGTTTCAGAAAGGTGAGCAATAAAATTATCAGGTCAAAAATATCTTCAGAACAAAAAAAATTGAAAATTCGCAATGTCACTGAATTATCGTATTAAACAGCAATTTAAAGGTGCCATCGGTCTGGTCGCGGTGTTGAGTTCTGAACCCGATCAGCACAATTTTTCCTTTTCCATATTTTGTAGTGAGCATAGCCGATTTTTTGGCAATATTTTTTTCTCCAATCAGCCAGCCACTTTTTAACAGGTTTTTATCCTGATATCTGACAACAGTTTTGTAATCAGCATTAAAACGACTTGCTTCCACTTCAAATACCGGGCTTGAATCGAAGAGGACATAAGCTTCTTCAGGCATTCCATAAGCCAGCGGAAGAGAATTGTCGACGTTAACTTTAATTGTAGAGCCAGGACAGAAAAATTCATTTCTACCCAGCCCTTCAATAGAGTTGCGGACTTTTAAACCAAAAGTTTCAACAGCAAATTCATATGAATCTCCTAAAGTAACCAGCGTTCCTCCATCTTCGACAAATCTTTTAATAGCTTCAGTTCCTTCTTCTCCAATTCCACTCCGGTATTTTTCAGGGTATTCTTTTGGATCTATACGACTATTTTTACCAAAATCTCCTGTTATCATTTCAGGCGAATCATCAGGAATTATGATAACTTCATAATTTTTAATCAGATTACCTTCTTTAATTTTTTCGCTCATTAAAGTAGAATAAGGAAATGAAAAATTTTCAAAACAAAGCCTGGTCCAACCTTCGTCAATATTTCCACCATAATATCTTTGGAAAAGGCCAACCCGATGCTGTGTAACCGGATGGATTTCATCTTTGGAAATTCCTGTGGGCATCGGATTAAAATCAACTCCCGTTTCAGTTGCTACCTTCTTTACAATTTCTCTTGAATTATTTCCACCTGTTATAATAAAATCTCCGGGAAGGAATTGATCAAATTTATTATCAAGGCGGCTTACTTTCACACCTTCTTTTAACAGTATGTTTACCGCTTTAAATGCAGCATTCTGCCTTCCATCTAAAACATAACCGAGTTCACCTTCTCCTATAATTCCTTTAATTTTTTCCTGTTCTTTCAGAATGGAAAAATCACCTTCAGCATCCGATCCTGATTCATTTATTGTAACACCCATAAATTCATACATGGTGTGTGTGGTAAGGTCGTAAGGCCGCGCTGGCGAACCGTCATTTTCTTGAGTCCATGAGTTGTCGGGATAATGCGTTTCTGTCAGCAGATTCATAATCAATCCCATTTTAGGCTGTGCAAGTGAAATGATATACGAACCTTTTTCGTAGTTTTTATCGTCCAATATAAAATCACTGTTAGCTTTTTTAATTTCTATTCCTGATTGAAGTAAAATGTTTACCATTTTTACCGAGGTCAGGAAATCATGTTGTTTCACAGGAATGATCAGGGTTTTGATTTTGCCATCAGTTCCTCGCTGTGTTTGATTACTGGCCTTCATATATGCGGTTGTAAGGACTGTTTCCTTATTCCTGGCAGCCAAATCGAGTAATGACCAGGCTGCAGATTTTTTCTGAGCGACAATATCACGAAGGTGCCACCAGCCTCCCGGCCATGGATTCGGAAATGTTAACTGGGCTTCATATTCGGGAAACATCCGTACGTTTGCCCTTAATTGCTCAGGATGGACATAAACAGGTGTAGCCAGGTTTACTCCTGCCGACTCGGTTAACATACCGGCGATGTTATGGAACGGTGTGATCCAGTGCCAGCCAAAATGCCCCCATCCGGAATATTGTGCTGCATTTAAAACACCCTGGAATCCTTCTTCTTCGAGCTTGTAGGCGATGTGTGCGCCATACCAGCTCATTTCCCTCCACACCAACGGATCGGCATAAGGGCGGATGGGATCTGAATAAGGAGGTACATAAAAACGCGCACCGTAAGAACCCATCTGGTGGTGGTCGATGTAGGCCTGTGGCGGCCAGTCAATATACATTGCCTTTGCCATATATTTCGATTCAGGAAGATTCAAAAAATCTCCGTCGCGGTTGTTGTCATGCCCGCTGTATTTATGATAAAGGTATGGCATATTCAGCCCCTCATATTCTGTCCCAACTGTTTCATTGTACCAGTCAGTTATCATTACCTGCCCGTCAGGATTCAGGCAGGGGACCATAAAAAACAGGACGTTATCAAGTATCCGTTTTGTTTCCTCATCATCACGTGTAAGGAGGTCGTAAGCCAGTTCCGGAGCCATTTGGGTTCCACCGACTTCAGAGGCGTGGAGGCTCATTGACTGAAAGATCACAGCTTTGCCTTCTTCAATATAGGCACTAATTGTATCCTGCGGAATTCCTCTCGGATCGGCCAGAGATTGATCTATCTTCTGCAACCGGGCAAGGTTTTTCAGATTTTCAGGAGATGAGATGATCACAATCAGGAACGGATTCTCTTCAGACGAAGGTCCCATGTTAACAACCTTCATTTTATTGCTTTCCTGTTCAAGAAGATTGTAATAATCAACTATTTTGTCCCACCTGGCAAGCTTTCTGTCTGCCCCCATCTGAAAATCAAAGAATTTTTCAGGCGATGTTATTTCCTGTGATAATGAAGTTGCCGGAATGGTAACAAAACTTGTTAAAATTAAAATACTGAATAATAAACCGGATAGATTTATCCTGAATTTCATAATCTGTTTTGTTTAGTTAGTAAAGAAGTAAATTTAAAAAAATATGAAGTATAAAAACAGGAATGCCAGTTAATGAGCTGATATTTTTAAAATTTAATACCTGCTTACATCCCAGTTGGATTATCGAATTTTTAACTAAAAAAAGCGATTTGGAAATCGATTCACACTTAAAAAGCGGTTCGAAAACCGCTTCTTATTTATATTAGTTTTTTGAATTACCAGCCAAGAATGTAAGCGAATACCAGGGGAGCAACAATTGTTGCATCCGATTCTATGATAAATTTTGGTGTATTTTCTTCGAGTTTGCCCCAGGTAATTTTTTCGTTTGGAACAGCTCCTGAGTAAGAACCGTAACTGGTTGTTGAATCACTGATCTGGCAGAAATACGACCACACCGGAATATCCTCAAGTTGTAAATCCTGATGAAGCATTGGAACTACACAAATCGGGAAATCACCTGCTATGCCACCACCAATCTGGAAAAATCCGATTCCTTTTTCAGAATTGTTTTTATACCAGTCGGCTAGGTAAATCATATAATAAATACCCGATTTTAAAATGGTTGGTTCAAAAAGCCCTTCAATACAATGCGCAGCAAAAAAGTTACCACAGGTTGAATCTTCCCAGCCCGGAACAATTATCGGTAAATTCTTTTTTGCTGCTTCCAGCAACCAGGAATCTTTCGGGTCGATTTGATAATCATTTTCCAAAACACCACTTAAAAGTATCTGGTAAAAAAATTCATGAGGCAGATAAGCTTTTCCCTCTTTTTTTGCTTTTAACCAAACATCAACAAGATGGTCTTCAATCCGGCGCATGGCTTCTTCTTCTGGAATACATGTGTCTGTTACCCGGTTGAAATGTCCGTTCAGCAGTTCTTTTTCATCGGCCGGAGAAAGGTCACGGTAATGAGGCACCCGTTTATAATAATCGTGGGCCACAAGGTTAAAAACATCTTCCTCTAAGTTTGCACCCGTACAGGTAATAATTTGTACTTTATCCTGCCTGATCATTTCAGCAAGCGATTTGCCAAGTTCTGCAGTGCTCATTGCCCCTGCCAGGGTAATCATCATTTTTGCACCCTTTTCAAGCTGGCTTTCGTAAGCCTGTGCCGCATCAACCAGGGTAGCAGCATTAAAGTGTTTATAGTGTTTTAAAATAAATTCTGAAACCGGACCTTTATTCGCCATATCATTAATTTTATTCTTCTTCGTAACCTAAAATATTTAACATATCGCCAACAGTTTGTTCATGCCTGTAAACATAATCAACATAATTGCCGTTTTCATCACGGTCGATAATTACGTGTTTTGGCGATGGGATCAGGCAATGTTTAATCCCGCCATAACCACTGATTGAGTCCTGGTAAGCCCCGGTATGGAAAAATCCAAGGTAAAGAGGTTCAGTTTCATTATCTTTAACCCTTGGAAGTAAAATCTGCTGGTTAAAATCTTCTGAATTATAATAATCCGAATGGTCACAGCTGATTCCTCCAATACTAACTTTTGCATATTCGTTGTCCCATTTGTTAATGGGAAGTAAAATAAATTTTTCATGGATCGACCATGCATCGGGGATGGTATTCATCAGGCTGTTGTTAATGATATACCAAAGCTCGTTATCGTTTTGTTGTTTTTGTTCGATAACCTTAAAAATGATGGCTCCGCTTTCACCAACTGTATATTTGCCAAATTCAGTAAAAATATGGGGCTCATCTACTTTTTCCGCTGAACAGATTTCCTTAATATTGTTAACGATTTCCTTAATAATATATTCATAATCATAATCAAATGCCAGATGGTTCCTGATCGGGAATCCTCCTCCAAGGTTTAACGAATCAAGGCTTGGACATAACTTTTTCAACTCAACGTATAATTTGAGTGCTTTTTGAAATTCACCCCAGTAATACAGGCTGTCTTTAATTCCGGAATCCACAAAAAAGTGGAGCATTTTTAAGCTCACATTTGGGTTTTCTTTTATTTCAGCATTGTAAAAATCAATAATTTCAGAATGCCTGATCCCCAGCCTTGAAGTATAATAAGCCGACTGGGGTTCTTCATCAATAGCCATCCGTATCCCGATATATAATTTTTCACCCCCCGCAAGTTCCAGAATCCTTGATAACTCTTTTTTACTGTCAAGGATTATTATCGAGTTTCTAAAACCTTTTTTCTGAAGTTTGATAATTTTTGAAATATAATCATCGGTTTTATAACCATTATGAAGGATGATCCTGTTTTTATCAACCTCTCCGTTTTTATACAGCTTTTCAATCAGGTCAATGTCGAACGATGATGAAGTTTCCAGGTTAACCTTATAGGTTAAAGCTGTGCTGATCATATGGTAAAAGTGGTTACATTTCGTGCAGTAACAGAAATGGTATTTGCCTTTGTAACCGTTTGCTTTTATAGCCCTGTTAAACAGGTTCCTCGCTCGTTTTATCTGCTCACCTATTCGGGGCAGATAAACCAGTTTAAAAGGAGTTT
>JAFGGF010000418.1 GCA_016930735.1 Prolixibacteraceae bacterium | reverse complement strand
GGTTTAACAAACTTTAACGCGATTATTGCCCTAAATAAAACCGTTTGTAGAAATCCATATAATCAATAATATTTTTTTGCTGAAGGAAAATCTCAAAGTTGTTGTTTGTAATAAGGAAATTACGGTACTGCAAATCGCCCAACGGAACAAACAAGCTTCTTTCCTGTACCAGTTGCCTGAAATAGCGCATCCCTGTATCACGATCGGGGAGCCCGCTGATTTTCACCATACTCCTGAAATCATCCAGTACCTGTAATTCAACATTTAAAGAAAGGTCGGTTGCTGTTGTTTCATTGTATTGTTTTATTCCCGAAATAAAGGATTCTGAATTAACACCTTCGGTTGGGAAAACGAAAACAAACATATGTGGCCCATCAATTACCTGATTGTATGGACCTGTATATTCACCCGGTTCTTTTTCAACATTATTCTCAATAATTATCGGATTCTCTTCGGCAGTGGTATTTTGACCACCTGCCGGTTGTGTACTCCGCTGAACGTTAGCCTGAAGATAATTCCTGCGGAAAAAATCGAGGTACTCATCCAACTCACCGTTTTCAGTCAGGTCGGCCAGGTTCTCATCTGTGATCAGGAAGTTCCTGTAACTGATATTTTCAAGGTCTCCAAATAAATCCCTGTTCATAACAGCCGAGCGGAAATACGACATTCCCTGATTAAAATCGGGGAGCCCTTTTACAACTACCAACTGATAATCAGCTGCTCTTTTTAACTGGAGTTGCAAATTCCAAATGCGGTAATCTCTTCTGTTAAAATCAGAAAATTTTGTTGTAACCGGTCTTACCGGTGCACCATCGCCCTGAATTGCAATAACAAAACATTGTGAAGTGTCGATTTTTGTATTAAACAAACCGGTAGGTTCTGACCCTGTTACCATAACAAAAGTGCCCCGTTCTTCCAGTTTTTCATCTTCCTCATCAACTTTTGCCATCAGTTCTTCCGGATTTGCCATCAATTCTTCATCTTCAAACTCCGGCCTTGTAAAACGGCTGTAATTTCGAACAAAAAATGTAAGGTAATCGGTTAATGATTTATCGGCAAGCATTGCACGGTAATTGGTTGAAGAAGCAACAAAACTGATATAATCGATATCGCCAAGCGATTTAAACACCTCGCTTTTCCGGATTATTGACCTGAAATAGATCAGGCTTTGTTCTTTATTTTCAAGCGAACGAACTACCAATAAAGCTGTTTTGGCATCAAGATTTTCATTTTCGATATCAAAATCGATTTTTGTATAATTATCAATATTATAGTTGGCAATATCAAATTTCAGCCGGTTCAGGTCGAAATCAGCATCACGCGGATAAGCCAGCACAAAATAATGCAGCAGGTCATCATCATAAGTGAATTTGCCGCCAAATTCATCTTCCACTTCATTTTCAGGTAGTAATTCTGCATTTTGAATAACATCATTCAGATAACCAATATCCACCAGTTTCTGGTAATCGGAAAGGGTACTGTCCTGAATCAGCGAAAGAATATCACCTGCAAGAGGTGTTGTTTCTTCATCGGGGTAAGTTTCAATATATTGCTTTAATAGCTTCTCAAACTCCGGCATTTCCGACTGTGTACCCAACGCAACAGAATGTAAAAAGTCGATTTTCGGGATTAACATACTGTCAGGTTCAAGCTCTTTCATTTGGCTTGTCAGGGTAATCACCTGGGGATATTGCCCTGCTTTGTACCTGTCAAAAGTATATTGATAAAGCCGGTTAAGGCTGTCTTTCTGAGCCTGCAGGTCGATAAAAAAATTCGGGTTTAACAGGTATTTTGCATATTTGCTTTCAGGGAACTGTGTAATGATTGTATTCCGGTAGTAATCAGCTCGTTCCTTATTGCCAATCGTTTCAAAATTATCATAAATATCGAAGTAGCTCGAAAGTGTATAGATATTATCCGGATACCTTCTGTTTAATTCAATAAACGATTCATTGGAACGTTCGTAATCATTAAATTCCGATTTAAATAATTTCCCGGCATTATAAAGTGCGTCTTTTATCCTCTCATGCGATAATGCCATTAATGAATCTGTCAGCGGCAAATCCTGAGTGTAAAATTCCTTTTTCATCGGATCATTTTCGCGTGGGATTTCTTCGACCATTGAAGAATCGATAAGTTCACTGAATTCATTAAACTCACCTTCTGCCAAAGATGTTTTATCCGACCTTCTCCAGTCGTCTTCGAGTTTCCTTTCACCCCAGCGTTGCTTAAACTGTACTTTTCCAAATGCAACGGTCTGAGGATTGTAAAAATACCACCCACTACCGGTTTGGGTTTGACTTAGTCCCAGACGATAACGGTTTGCCCTGTAAAATGAAGAATTCCCCATCCCCTGTGAATCTTCTTCCTTGGCTTCCTGTTGCCGTTTCCTTTCCTGACTGATTAAATTGTCAATAAAAGCATCTCTCGCTGCTTCATCCATATTGGCAATCCTTTGCAGGCTATCTTCCCTTTCAACCGTAAATATATTTTCCACAAGGTTGCTAAGGCTGTTGTATCGGGCAGAAATATCGGTATAATTGGGGTAATTCTCATCTATCACAATCATGGCTGTATCGTAATAAGCCTGAGAATTTTTATAATCCAAATTTTCAAAATATAAATTTGCGAGTGTAATTGCTGACTGCGCCAGTTGAAAAGAATTGGTGACACTTGAAGACACTGATTTCCGGTAATTTAAAATAGCAGCATCCCTGTCTCCTATTTTAAAATCAATATTTGCAAGGGCATAATAAATTTGATCGCGATATTCGATATTTTTCTGATCCTTCAGCATTTTCAAAAGTTCTTTCCTGATTTTTTCAACGTCGCCTTCTCCGGTGAAGATTCCGGCGGCTTTAATTTTTGCATTAAAAGCCATATCGTACGCCGGATTGTACTTTGCTACCTGGGCGTAAGCGTCCGAGGCCAGGGCCTGCTTCCCGGTTTCTTCGTACAATTGTGCAAGTATGTACTGTAATCGCGCTTTTGGCTTTTTCCAGAATGTCTTTTGAATGGCAATATCAAGGTATTTGATGGCTTCATCGTACTCACCCATTTTTACATAATAATCGGCAATGGCAACAGCCAGGTCATTTTCGAGATGCTTTGGAAAGCTTTCATCATTTTCTGCAGCCATAATCGCATCAGAAGCATCCACATAACGTTCCGACTCAGTATAACACCTTATTAGCCAGATATAAGCATCATATTTTGTTTTCTCTTCAGGAAACTTACGGACAACATAATTGAAATTTTCGATTGCTGAAAGGAAGTTATCCTCATAAAAATATGCTTTTCCCATCAGCAGGTAACTATCGTCTATCCATTTGTTAAATTCTTCTTTACGAGCAAACTCCTGATACCGTCGTGACCCTCCGCTCCTGCGCCTTCTTGGCTTTTTTGTCAGAGAATGGGCTTTTATCAATTTTGAAGATTTCAGAATGACATTTTCCATATCAGCCTGAACAGCTTTGGCTGTTGATGGGTCACTGTCTTTGTAAATATATAAAAGATGGGTAAAGTCATCCTGAACCGTTTGGTCAATCTTTTCTTCCCCGGCTTTTATACTTTCATTCCCGTTAAAAAGAATATTAAATTTTGAGGTTACATTATGGTATGCCCTGGTAACCCTGGTATTCTTATTGGTCGAACATCCGGATACTATAAGCAGGCCTAAAATCAGGAAGATACTATGTAAAGTTCTTTTATTCAATAATTGTCATTTTAACAACTTTGGTATTAACTCAAAATTCAGAATAATATTGCCTGAAACAACAGGATTTTTGGCTGAACTTGAAGCTACAATAATACAAAACTTTACTCTATCAACCGGATTTTCCAAATGTAAAAAAGCGTTGAATTTTTTATACTTATTTCCGGGTAATTTTTACCTTTTTGGTAGGTGCATATTCTATGTTCCTGATTTTAAGTTGTTCAGTTACTTCCTTTGCCAGTTCTTTAAAGGCTTCCGACGAAGGGGAATCTTTTTTAACCGCTTCCGGTGTTCCTTCATCTCCACCCTCTCTGATACTCTGAACCAAAGGTATCTGACCAAGCAGCTTCAATCCCATTTTGTCAGCAAGTTTTTTACCTCCGTCTTTTCCGAAAATATAATATTTGTTATCAGGAAGTTCGGCAGGAGTAAACCACGACATATTTTCAATTAAGCCCAACACCGGAACATCAATCGATTTGCTTTGAAACATGCTGACTCCTTTAACAACATCGGCAAGTGCCACATCCTGAGGTGTTGAAACAATTAGTGCTGCAGTAACCGGAACTGTTTGCACCAGGGTTAGGTGAATATCGCTTGTTCCCGGAGGCAGGTCGATCAGCAGGTAATCAAGTTCTCCCCACAAAGCATCACCAATCAGTTGTTTTAAGGCATTTGAAGCCATTGGACCGCGCCAGATTAATGCATCGTCGGGATTAACAAAAAAGCCAATAGATAAAAATTTAACTCCATATTTTTCAACCGGTACAAGCATTTCCCTGTTGCCAACCATTGCCCCTGAGGGACGCATGTTCTCGGCACCAAACATTTTAGGTACCGAAGGCCCGAAAATATCAGCATCTATTAATCCGACTTTCACACCGGTCTGAGCCAGAGCCACGGCAAGGTTTACAGCAATGGTTGATTTTCCCACACCTCCTTTACCGGATGCAACAGCAATTATATTTTTTACTTCCGGAAGGATTGGCCGTTCCATATTATGTATAAACTTTACTGCAATATTACCCCTGATTTTTACTTCTTCTCCCAATTGTTCTTCAATGGCTTTAACACACAATTTCTTTATGGTTTCAATATTAGGGTCATCGGAACGTTGAAAAACAAGCGAAAAACTTACTTCCTGCCCGGTAATCCTTATTTCCTGAACCATGTCGAGTGAAACAATATCTTCTTTCCCTCCCGGATATATTATACTTCTTAAAGCATCAGTAACATTTTTGGGGACAATTAATTTCCTGGGTATATTCATCTTTTAAAAATTTAAACAAATGTGCAAAATTACAATTCCAAATCAAGTTCTGCAGAAGGATCCCAGAATTTTTTTTCGAAATTTTGTATCTGTCCTTCAACAACTTCAATCCCTTCATTTTCGAGTAATTCTTCCATGGTTTTGGGTGTATCAAAATGAAATTTCCCTGTAAGAAGCCCGTTTCGGTTTACTACCCTGTGGGCAGGTACAAATTCTTCCTGGCTACCTGATTTGTTCATAGCCCAGCCAACCATTCGTGCTGCACCGGGCGAACCAAGGTATGAAGCTATTGCTCCATAGGAGGTTACTCTTCCGGGGGGAACTTTCCTTGCAACCTGATATACCTGGTCAAAAAAATCACTCATTATCTTTAAAATGAAACGAAGTCCTTCCAAAACTTCGGTAATCGTCTTTTTCTATATCAACATCCGGCTCAAGGAAGGGTTCATTCTGATGAATCCTGAAAGCAATATATTTTATAGATAATCCTCTCTGGAGCCATTGATTCTCGTAATATGTTTTAATATTCAGTATTTCATTTAAAAGACC